>CAMDCQ010000043.1 GCA_945890595.1 Chitinophaga pinensis | reverse complement strand
AGAGTCAAAAACAAAGAAGTTATAACAATATCAATTTTGTTACCTCTTTAGCTCAATTGCGCGGCGGACAAATACAGCAAGAATTTGCAGAGTCTTTTGAGCTTATACGCTTTTTTGATTTTTAAATACAGAAACAAATGACAACGGTAGCGGATATAATTGCATGGTTTGAGAAACGAGGTAGTACAATAATCTTGGGCAATAACGTCAATGTAAACCAAGCGATAACGCGTCCTAAGGCGATAGATGAAGCGTTAGAAGAGCATGTTACTTTTATTTCCTCCAAGTATAAAGATACGTATACTACACTACTTCAAAATACAGCTTGCAAATGCGTGATTGTAGATCAGGATTTATTTTCCATTGAAATGATCACGCGATACTCAGACATTGTTTTTATACCATCAGAAAATCCGAAACAAGATTTAACAGGATTAATTCAAGGATTATTTAATCCCATAAAAACCCTAAATACATCATTTATACATCCCACCGCGTCTATTAGCGCTCAAGCAAAAATAGGAGAGAATGTACACGTAGAAGCTTATGCGGTTATAGAAGGCAATGTAACTATTGGCCATAACTCCAGCATAGGTGCAGGCTCTGTACTAAAATCAAATACGGAAATAGGTCAACATGTAGTAATTGGTGCTAACAATGTGCTTGGCGGGGATGGCTTTGGCTATGTAAAAAACGAAGCCACACAAGAATATGAATTGTTTCCGCACCTGGGTGGTGTAGTGATAGAAGATCACGTGCACATAGGAAATAATACGTGTATTGACCGAGGGTCTTTAAAGGATACCATAATTCATCAAGGCGTTAAAATAGACAACCTAGTGCATATTGCACACAATGTTACGATTGGTAAAAACTCCCTCATTATTGCTTGTTCTATGATAGCAGGGAGTGTAGTAATAGGCGAAAACTGTTGGGTAGCTCCAAGCTCTAGTGTACGCAATGGTATTTACATTGGAGATAACACCACGATTGGTTTGGGTAGTGTGGTTACTAAAAGTGTTGGCGCTTACGAAACCGTAGCAGGTAATCCAGCTGTACCGCTTGCGGAGCTTATTAAATTACGCCAACTGCAAAATGCACAGCTTGCTGAGAATTCAAAGGAAGAATAGGTAAAACACTTCTTTACGGAGTGGAATAAAAAGTATCCGTTAAATAATACTCGATACTTTCCTAACTAATTCTATTTTTGAACCTAATCAATCACAACATCAGATGCAAGATTTCGTAAAGAAGTACAAGGCGTATTTTATTATTTTAGGATTAATAGTTTTACTTACAGGAGCTTTTGTTCCTCGTAATTTGGATATCAAGCCGCTTAGTAAAGTGTTTAAAGGCTATTTTCAGGGGAAAGTACCTGTTCAGCACGATATCGTGGAATATCAAGGAGCGTCTCGCGAAGTTTCTGATTATATAGAGTCAGAAGACCGAACCATCCTATGGACAAATGCCCTTTTTTGTGGTATGCCTGCACAAGTAATTAGTAATCCTACCAAGCCAATACTCATTAGGCACTTACTATTCCCTACTAAACCAGGAGTGTGGTCCAAAATATTCTTGTACGTTTTCTGCGCATTTATTATGCTACTTTCATTTAAGGTAAGACCTTGGCTTGCACTTGTAGGGGCAATAGGTATTGGTTTTGCAACGGAAAACTTTACCATAATAGCCGTAGGACATAATACGAAGTCTATCGCTACGGCATATCTGCCACTTATTATAGCTGGTGTACAGTACCTTTTTAGGAAAAAGCATCTGCTCGGCCTAACTATCTTATCGATAGGCTTAGGCTTACAAGTATATATTAACCACGTTCAGATTACCTATTACGCTGCCTTTATGGTGGTTTTGTTCTTTGTTTTTCAATTGGTGAATAGCATCAAGAAAAATGAGATCAAGGACTTTATCGTGGCATCTAGTTTAGCTCTTTTAGGTGTTATGTTGGCTTTAGGTGCCAACAGTTTAAATATCTTAATGCTTAATGAATACGCTAAGGAATCTATTCGTGGGGCTTCTGCGCTAACGGTTTCTAAAGATAATGTGGCAGTGAGCGAAGATGGACAAAGTGGTTTAACAGAAGATTACGTTTTCTCCTACAGTAACGGTTGGTCAGATATCATAGCGACCTTTATCCCTAATTATAGTGGTGGAGATTCAGATAAGTTAGGCTTGTACTACGGAGAGATAGGTTCTACCTCTGGCCCTAAGTATATAGGTGCAACTATTTTTGTGTTGATGATATTGGGTCTTGTTTTGGTAAAAGGCCCCCAGAAATGGTGGCTTGTAACGGTAATGTTATTAACCATTGTGTTATCCATGGGTAGCAATCATTTCGCGTGGTTTAATAGGTTTATGTTTGATTACTTCCCACTGTACAATAAGTTTAGAGCGCCAAGTATGGTGATGGTGTTGGTACAAGTAAGTGCTGGGCTATTGGGGATTTTGGGAGTAGAACAGTTGTTGAATAATATCAAAAACAAAGAACTTAACCTTAAACACCTAACGTATGCAGCAGGTGCTGCTGTGGGATTAGTATTTATTTTAACCTACTCTGGCACATTCCTAAATGATTTTGAAAGTACCCCAAAATACGACGAGAAAACAGGCCAAATAGCGTACGACAGCGATACTCGTTATGCACAGTATATCTTGAACCAACAAGGAAGACAACCCGATGCGCAAGCGGTAGCAAGTGTTAAAGAACAGCTGGTTGACAAACGTATTCAAGAGATGAAAAAAGACGGGAATAAAAGCTTGTTTTTTATTCTTGCGGTTTTACTAGTGCTTTGGTTAGTCTACAAGCAAAAGATGCAGACCCAATATGCATTGCTTTGTCTTGGTCTGCTCGTAACCCTAGACTTATGGTCTGTAGGTAAACGCTATTTAGATGATAAAAATTTTGAGAAGCCAAAAGCGAGAGAGGCAACATATGTTCCCTATCAAGCAGATTTAGCTATACAAGAAGATAAAAGCTATTATAGAGTGCTAGATCTGACCGAAAATACCTTAAGCAGTAACCGATGTGCGTTTTTTCATAATTCAATCGGAGGGTATAGCGCCGCTAAAATTAGAAGATTCCAAGACGTATGGGATTGGTACTTGATTGAGCAATTAGGACAAGGCAAGGTGCAGAATAATGCTATCTTGGACATGCTTAATATGAAGTATTTTATCTATCCAAATCAGACGGATCAAAGAGGGCAACCCATGTACAGTAAGAGTACTACCGCGCTTGGGAATGCTTGGATATTAAGCGATGTGAAAGTAGTGCCTAACGCAGACAGTGCGATAATAGCTTTGGGGACATTAAATACAAAAACATCGGGAATAGTGGAAAAAGATCAAGCAGATTTAATTAGTACGTCTTTAGCGGTAGATTCTAATGCGAGCGTTGTATTAACGAGTTATCATCCAGAGAAATTAGAATACACGTATAATTCTGCACTAGAGTCAAATGTTGCATTCTCAGAAATTTATTACGCCCAAGGATGGCACGCTTATATTGATAATCAAGAAGTAGATCATTTTAGGCTAAATTATATTATTAGAGGGTTAAAAGTGCCTGCAGGAAAACACGCTATAACCTTTAAGTACGAGCCAGCTACGTATGCACTGGGCACTACGCTTTCTGCTTCATTTGGTGCCTTGATATACATTTTATTGGCTATAACTATTTTCTTCGGCATCAAAAGCGAGTTTTTTAATCACAAGAAAGAGGTTTAGTGAAGTTTGCAGATGTCCCAGGCTTAGCGCCCATAAAAGCGAAACTAATAGCGAATGTTCAAAATGAACGATTGGCTCATGCTCAGTTATTTTTAGGTCCTGAGGGAAGTGGGAAATTACATTTAGCACTAGCGCTTACGCAATATGTGTATTGCGCCAATAGAAGCGATACGGACTCTTGTGGGGAATGCAGTTCTTGCCGTAAGATAAGCACGCTTACGCATCCCGACATACATTTCACTTATCCTACCGTTGTAAGAACATCGGGTAAAGAACCGATAAGTGCGGATTATATTGAAGAATGGCGAAAAGAATTGTTAGCTAGTCCGTTCATGAACACATCGGATTGGGTAGGAAAGATAGCAGACAGCGAAAATAAATCACCTAACATCACACGAAAAGAAACACGCGAAATAGTGACCAAATTGGGCATGAAACCTTATGAGGGGGAAGCTAAAACCTTGATTATTTGGATGCCAGAGTATCTTGCTGAGCAAAGCAATGCACTTCTAAAAGTGATAGAAGAACCTACTCAAAAGACCTATTTCATCTTGGTAGCTGAAAACTCAGACAGACTTCTAGCCACTATTACCAGTAGGACACAGTTGGTTAAAATACCTAAATACAGCGAAACAGAAGCTCAACTATTTTTACAAGAAAAATACAACTTAGACAGTAAAAAAGCGGAACAATTGGCCTATCTATCTGAAGGAAATCTGCGAAAAGCGATTGATCTGGTAGAAAGTGTAGAAGATAATTATTCAGAAATTTTTAGGGATTGGATGCTTGCCTGCTATTCTAATAATCTAAAAAAAGTAATGGAGATCACAGAGGAGTTGCACAAGTTAGGCAGAGTTCAATTGCAGTTATTTTTAACCAATGGTTTGGCTATAATGCGAGAGAGCTTGCTTTATAAAACCATTACAGGCTATGTGATAAAAGCAGAATCGGATCAGCAAGCTTTTATCAAAAAGTTCTCGACCACCTTGAATGCGGCCTGCATAGAAACAAGCTATGAGCAGATTAATGAAGTGATTTATCACATTCAACGAAATGCAAATGCCAAGGTTGCATTATTTAATTTATCGCTCAACTTGCGCTATAATTTTATACGCAGATAGGGTAGTTAGAGACCTTGTGTACACCTTTAAGCACTAGGTGGTGTATTTTTAGCTAAAGTGTTTACTTTTTTGAGATATATTTGAACATCATAAAATAAGAGTTAAACTCTTATGAAGAGTCACCAATGGGGGCTTAAAAAACGATAGTAAAACAAAAAACGAGATATAAAGATGGGATGCGGAAGTTGCGGAAATAATAATGGTAGTCACAGCGCTGGTTGTGGCAATAATGGCAGTTGCAGTACCGGCAGTTGCAATAAATTAAATGTATATAATTGGCTTACAGACATGGTTTTACCTGAAGATTACCAGCCATTTAACATAGTAGAAGTACGTTTTAAAGGGAGCCAAAAAAAGTTCTTTAAAAATGTAAAAAACCTAGATTTATATACGGGAGACAAAGTCATAGTAGATTCGGATGTAGGTTATGACGTAGGTGAAGTTTCATTGAGTGGCGAGTTAGTAAAGCTTCAACTTAAAAAATATGGAGTTGATGAAAATAATGCTGAGATGAGAACCATTCGCAGTGTGGCTAATGAGTTTGAAATAAAAAAATACCAAGAATTTAAGGATATTGAGCAAAAAACGTTAGAACAAGCCCGAACAATAGCGTTGCAACTTCGTTTGCAAATGAAAATTAGCGATATTGAATTTCAGGGTGATGGCAAACGCGTTACGTTCTATTATACTTCCGAAGGAAGAGTTGATTTTAGAGAATTAATTCGTCGCTATGCTGCAGAGTTTAAAGCCAGAATACAAATGATGCAAGTTAGCTACCGTGAGGAAGCTTCACGATTGGGCGGCATCGGAAGTTGCGGTCGTGAATTATGTTGCAGTACTTGGCTTACAGATTACAAAGTAGTTAGTATGAGTGCGCCTAAGGTTCAAAATCTTTCCATTAATATGCTTAAACTCAGCGGACAGTGTGGTAGATTAAAATGCTGCTTGAATTATGAGCTAGAGCTGTATAGTGAAAAACTTAAAGAATTTCCTTCAGAAAAGGTAAAGCTAAAAACAGAGTCAGGATTAGCATCACTTCGAAAAATAGATATCCTGAAAGGAACAGCATGGTACTGTTACGAAAATAGTTTTGATTGGATACCGGTAGATATTGATAGAGTAAATGAAATCATTGCTCAAAATAATCAAGGTAAAACGCCTCCAACCTTAAGTGATACCGCAAAAGGCGCAGAAGTGGCATTCAAAACCTTAGAATATAAAGATGACTTGCTAGGAGATACAGACCTAACGCGTATGGATGCCAAGAATAAAGGCAATAAGGATAGAGGTCCTCAAAATCGAAATAGCAATCACAAAAAAGGTAATTTTAAAGGTGGAAATAATAGAAATGCACCTAAAAATAGAGCAGATCAACCCAATGCGGAAGGTGATAAAAAACCGGCACAACAGCCTCGTAATGAGCATAGACCCAAAGCTGATGGGGCAAACAGACCTAGACCTAATCCCAACAAAAAACCAAATCCTAACAGACCAAATAAGGGCAACTCACCTCTACCGCCCAAAAACGATTAATTAGAATATGCAAGATCGTCACAGCGATAGTTTACGGTATTTTAACGAGCAAGCACTAACCACCAAAAAATATGTGATTCCGTATTTAGAGTCACTAAAAACAATTGACAGCACGCTTAGCGTCTTAGAAATAGGATGCGGTGAAGCCGGAAATTTAAAGCCTTTTTTGGATATGGGATGTACATGTGTGGGAATAGATATTTCAGTACCGCGTATAGCAAATGGGAAATTATATTTTGCAGAACATCCTAATGTGGCTAATCTTACGCTCATAGCAGAAGATATATACGATACAGTAAATCCAGCTCAATTTGATATTATAATTACGCGAGATGTCATAGAGCATATTCCAAATCAGGAGCTTTTTATGAAACGATGTCGGGATTTTATGAAACCAGACGGTCTTTACTTTATTGGGTTTCCGCCATGGTATAATCCTTTTGGTGGGCATCAACAGTTATTAAAACACAAACTATTTTCAAAGCTGCCGTATTTTCACATTCTTCCTAGAACCTTGTACAAAGGATTGTTAAAAACGATAGGGGAGTCAGATGCACAGATTGAAGGAATGTTGGAGATATATGATACTCGTATTACTATCGATAGACTCAACCGTATTTTAAAATCGAATAAGTATAGTATTTTGAAAAAGACGGATTGGTTTATTAATCCGAATTACGAAACTAAGTTTGGTTTAAAACCACGAAAGCAATTGGGAATTATAAGTGCGCTGCCCTTTGTGCGAAATTTTCTTACCACTGCCAGTTATTACGTAGTTAGAGCCCAAAAATAAACAAGGAGAATTATATTCTCTTCAGTACTTCTTCCATGCACACTTCGTGTACGCCATCAAAATTAACCAGTTCCATATTGAGCCGGCTACTGGCGACATTGTCATAAAATTCTTGGACAGACGCTTCTGTTCGGTAAGGGTCGTTCACTCCCGAAAAATAAGACATTTGAATGGGGTCAAAGATGTCTTTTTTAATTTTTAAGTCTACGTCAGGTGGCACCAATCCACTGCAAATCAGAAATTTACTCGGCTTTATATCGCTTTCTGCCAACCATCTAAAAGCGGTGGCTACGCCTTGACTAAAACCTAAAATTACGATTTCGTCCCAGTTTTTTTCAGTGGATATTTCGCTGTGAACAGCATTTAGATAAACCAAATAGTTTTGGATATCATCCTCTCTATTTTCTTTGGTCATCCAACTGGCTCCCACTCTTCCGCTGGTGCCTTCGATGTAGAATTTATGTAATCCTTGCGGAGCGATAATGGTGTATCCCAGTTCTTCGGCAGGTTGAAACTTACGGATAAAAAACTTCGCCATTTGGCCATATCCATGCAGAACATACAGCAATTTGTTCCCACTTCCTAACCGATGGTAGCTTCCTTGTTGTTGGTATGAAATAGCTTTTTCCAAAACGTGCCGCAAATGTAGGATAGCAATTCAAAACAACGACTGCTTAGGTGATTATTCTTACTTAGAACGTTACATAAACTTTAATTCCAGCTTTTAGAGATAGCGAACTAACTTTGTACCTGTGAACAAAATATCGCTTATAGTTGCTCGAGCAAAAGACAATGCCATTGGAAAGGATAACGATTTACTTTGGAAAATAAAGGACGACTTGCGTCTTTTTAAGAGTACTACTGCGGGCCATGTGGTTATACATGGGCGAAAGAGTTTTGAGAGTATTGGAAAACCACTGCCTAACCGAAGTAATATTATAATAACTAGGAGTAATGAGTATAAAGCCGATGGAGCTTTCGTTACGCACTCGTTAGCGGAGGCGCTTGAGTTGGCTAATAGCTTAGAGCAAAATGGAGAAATATTCATTTTAGGCGGAGCAGAAATTTATCGCCAGTCATTAGACGTAGTCGATAGAATGTACCTAAGTGAGGTAGATGCTCGATTTCCGAATGCAGATGCTTTTTTTTCGGAGCCTAATTTAAATAACTGGAAGCAGATAAGTTGTGAAAGCTATGCGCAAAACGAAGTAAACGAGTTTGCTTTCGATTTTTGTGTATGGGAGAGGGGAGTATAACCTGATTCAATTAGCTATGGTTCTAATCTTCCATAGTATCTCGGGAAAGGAATTGTCTCACGTACGTGGTCCAATTTACAAACCCACGCGACAAGTCGCTCTAAGCCTAAACCAAAACCAGCGTGAGGAACACTACCGTATCGTCTAAGATCTAAGTACCACTGAAACACGTCCATTGGAAGTTTGTGCTCTTGTATTTTTTCTACCAGCCATTCTTCACTGGTTTCACGTTCGCCTCCACCCACGATCTCGCCGTATCCTTCGGGAGCAAGTACATCTACACCTCTCGCAAAACGAGGATCTTCAGGGTTGCGCTTCATGTAAAATGCTTTAATTTCATGTGGCCAGTCGTACACCATTATCGGGTTGTCAAATAAACGCGTAAGCACAGTTTCGTCGCTTCCCCCAAAATCATTTCCATACACAAAATCACGCGCAGATTTGAGCCAGTTTGGGATATTGCGTTGGTCTTCTTCCAGTTGTTTAAGTTCTTGTTTTTGACTGTCTATTTTGTTTTGGTTAAAGTTTATCTCACCCTTTTTCATTCCACCTGCCGCAATTGCTGCTTCTCTTGAGGATATGTCTGCTTTTACTTCGGTGATTCTCATTTCGACGGTAAGCAGGTCTTGTTCCAATACTTTGATAGAATTTTGACCGTCAACATCTTTATGTCCTTTAAGTATTTCTACCGCTTCGTCGTAACTTAATCTAGGGAAGGTTTTTGAAATGGTTTGTAACTTGCTAATGTCGCGACCTAACACTTCTAATTCTTCTGGGCATTTTTCGATTACTTCCAGAACTACCGCTCTAAGAAAAGCCTCGATAGTGTCCATATTCTCAAAAATGTCACAAAACGCCATTTCAGGCTCTATCATCCAAAACTCAGAAAGGTGACGTCTGGTTTTAGATTTTTCAGCTCTAAACGTAGGGCCGAAAGTGTATATTTTGCCCATGGCCATCGCCATAGCTTCGCCGTATAGTTGCCCGCTTTGAGTAAGATAAGCTGGTTGTCCATAGTAATCAGTTTCAAAAAGATCCGTGGTCCCTTCGGCGGCATTTCCAGTAAAGATAGGAGCGTCCATTTGCACAAAACCTTCACGTTGAAAAAAGTTATGTATTGCATAAATGATGCTGTTCCTTACTCTCATAATGGCCCATTGGCGGCGACTACGCAACCATAGGTGGCGATTATCTACCAAAAATTCAATACCGTGCTCTTTGTTGGAAATGGGGTAATCTTTGGCATTTTGATATACTTTTAGGTCTGTAGCATGTAGCTCATATCCGCCTATTTGTCTCTCATCTAAAACCACCTTCCCCGTAATGGCTACCGAGCTTTCCTGGCCCAGTGATTTAGCAGTGGCAAATAATTCTTCACCTAAATCTTCCACACCAAGAATGCACTGACACATCCCTCTTCCATCGCGTAAGTTGATGAAAACAACGGTTTTACTCTCTCTTCTGTTGGCTACCCATCCTTGGAGTGTAACCTCTTGTCCTACAAATTGGTCTAATTGTTTGATATGCATCTTGTTGGTACTAGAAATCTTGCTAATTTTGGAGTACAAAAGTAAGTTCTTATACCTACTTTTTACGTAAGCACATGCTAAAACAACATTTAAGTCAAAAACTACTTCAAAAACTAAGCCCTCAGCAGATACAATTTATCAAGCTGCTACAGCTTAATACCCTAAATTTTGAGGAACGGGTTGAAGAAGAACTGCTTGAAAATCCGGCATTAGAAAATGGCAAAGACGATGAGGAAGAGCTTGATTTTAGTTTTAGTGAGTCTGAAGATTTTGATTACGAGAGCACCAAAGATGAATTTGACATTTCAGATTACTTGGGCGATGATGACGGTGGTGTGCAGCTTAGTGGCGACTATCAAGGAGATACCGAAGAAAAAGAGTTTATGCCTGTGGTGTACCACATTTCGTTTAGAGAACGACTCTTAGAGCAAGTAACGGGAGCACTTAAAACCTCTGAAGAAGAAATCTTAGCTGATCAAATTATAGGAACGCTTGATGACGATGGTTACTTGAGAAGGTCACTCGTGGCAATCAAAAACGATTTACTTTTCACACAAAATATAAAAACTGATGAAGCTACTCTTGCTCGTATTTTAGGGTATATACAAGATTTAGATCCAGCGGGTGTAGGTGCACGAGATTTAAAAGAGTGCCTGTTGCTTCAAATCAAACGAAAACAAGAACTAGGGAATAATCCAATCTATAAACTTGCTTATGGCATTATAGATGAGATGATGGAAGATTTTTCTAAAAAGCACTACGCTAGAATTCTCAAAAAATTTGATATTTCTGAAGAATATCTTCGAGAAACATTGGAATTTATTGCCAGACTTAATCCAAAACCAGCGCAGTCTGGATCGGAGGGTGCTGAGAGTAAGGATTTTATTATACCAGATTTTATTGTCAAAGAAAATTATGGCAATTTGGAAGTAAGTTTAAATTCAAAAAACGCTCCTGAACTTCGCGTTAGCAAGTCCTATAACGAAACGCTGCAAGGTTTTGATGTTAGCAAAGAGAAATCCCAAACTCAAAAGGATGCGGTGCAATATATCAAACAAAAGCTGGATGGAGCAAAGTGGTTTATTGATGCTGTAAAACAGCGTCAAAACACCTTGCTGATAACTATGCGAAAGATTGTGGAAATTCAACAGGCCTTCTTTATGAGTGGCGACGAGTCTGATCTTAGACCTATGATATTAAAAGATATTGCAGAGCAAATAGGAATGGATATCTCGACCATATCTCGGGTGGCTAGCAGTAAATATGTAGAAACCGATTTTGGTATTTTCTTGCTTAAAGACTTTTTTACAGAAGGAATTACAACAGACAGTGGGGAAGAAGTAAGTAATCGTGAAGTTAAAAAAATCCTGAAAGAAGCAATGGAAGCAGAAGACAAGAAAAAGCCACTCACCGACGAAGCGCTCAAGGATATTTTAAAAGAAAAAGGCTATCAAATTGCGCGCAGAACCGTAGCAAAATACCGTGAACAACTAAATGTGCCGGTGGCTCGATTAAGAAAAGAATTATAAATGAAAGGTTTTTTAAAAGTTGGTGCAATTGTGTTGCACCCTATTTTTTTGCCGTTGTATAGCTTGCTTATATACTGGCCGTTTGTCGCAGGACTCGATTTTTGGGGTGCAGGCGTTGGGTTGATATGGATAGGGTTTGTATACCTTCTATTACCTTTGGTGTATTTTAAAGTGGTTCGCCACATTCATTTAGCTGAACCCAGTTTGCTGGACCGTAGGTCGATTTTCAGAACCTATTCCTTGATAAATTTTGGATTTGCTTTGGTTAGTGTTTTTTTACTTACTGAGTATATAAGTTTCTATATCGGTGCAGGATTTTTGCATCTCTTCTTGTGGTTTTTGGTTTATCTAGAACTGAAAGCAAGCTGGCATGCTGCGGTATGGGGGTTTCTAGTAGGAAGTGCATTAATGATGCTTTATAAGTTCCACTTTGTAGGGATGCCTTTGCTTCTTTTGGTCTTTGTAGCTTTAGCTGCCTTAATTATTGCTATACGATATGTTCAAAAAGCCCACACACCGCTTGAGTTAGCTATGGGCGCTGCAGTAGGAGTTATAAGCTCCTCTTTTATACTGTTTTTTTAAATTCAAAATGAAGTCAGAATACCATACCATTTTATATACCCAAAACGAAGGGGTTACTACAATTACCCTCAATCGTCCAGAGAGCTATAATGCTTTTACCGCTGAGATGCGCAGCGAACTTTTGCAAGCATTACAAACGGCAAGTGCCGATCCTGCATGTCGCGTGGTGATTTTAACCGGAGCCGGTAAAGCTTTTTGCTCTGGACAAGATTTGAAAGATATAGCGGGTGTAAAAGTAGACTTCAATGATTTTTTGAAGAACGGCTACAACCCAATTATTTTAGCCATGCGTACTATGCCTAAACCCATTGTTGGTAGAATTAATGGTGTGGCCGCAGGAGCAGGTTGTTCATTGGCCCTGGCATGTGACTATTGCATTGCCGATGAGAGAGCGAGTTTGGTTGAAGTTTTTGTAGGAATAGGATTGGTCTTAGATTCGGGGTCTTCTTATTTTTTACCTAAGTTAGTGGGTTCAAATAAGGCATTTGAATTGGCTACGATGGGTACTAAAGTTTCTGCCAATGAAGCGGTTAGTTTGGGTATGATTAACAAAGCGGTGCCTTCAGAGGAGTTAGATGATGCTATTTTGCAAGTGACAAACTATTATGCCAATGCCCCTACCAAAGCTATTGGTATGATTAAAAAAATGCTTAATGACTCAGGCAGTAAAACCCTAGAAGAGGTATTAGATTACGAAGCATACTATCAAGACATTGCCGGTAGTACAAGTGATTACGCAGAAGGTGTTAGCGCATTTTTAGAAAAGCGTAAGCCGGTGTTTAAAGGACAATAAGGCTATTTTATATCGAAAATACCGAGCGTCAGAGGTGAATTATCCTACATGATGTGATAATTCGTAAAATTTAGTATTTTCGAATCTTATAAAATTCACGATGCCGAAACAGTTACTTTCTATTTTAATTCTCTTTTTAAGTATTAGCGCCTTTTGTCAAGAGGTAGAGCAATGCGGACATACTGCATATATGGAATACTTAGAATCAATCAATCCCGGGATTAAGCAAAATATGGATGTGACTTTTAAGCAAGCGCTAACGCATAGCAAAATCAAAACCAAAACATCACAAGATACAATTCATACTATTCAAGTGGTTTTTCATATCGTGCACAATACAGCTCAACATAATTTAAGTGATGATTTAATAACCTCACAAATGCGTGTGCTCAATGAATGTTATACGCGAACCAATCCTGACACTATCAATACGCGCGATATCTTTAAGCCAGTGGCGGGTGATGCTGGAATTCGGTTTGTACTTGCTACCCAAGATCCTAATGGTAATCCAACAAGCGGGATTGTGCGTATTCAGACTGCCTTAACGGCGTTTGGATCTTCGCCTACTAGCCTTGCGTTGACAGACCGTGTGAAGCAGGCGACCTACGGTAGCGAGGCTTGGGATACCGATAAATATTTAAATATATGGGTGTGTGACTTGTCTTCACGCGGTCGTGACGGTTTGTTGGGGTATGCGTATCCGCCTACCGGTGTAGATAATTGGCCAGGCACCAGTTCATTCACTACGGCAGATAAACAAGGGGTCGTATTGCATTACAAAATAGTAGGAGAGAATAACCCTTCTTCGTTAGCAACTGGAGAGAAAACAGCCGTACATGAAGTGGGTCATTACCTTGGATTACGCCACATTTGGGGAGATGGAGGATGCACCGTAGATGACTATATGGAAGATACTCCACCATCTAGTGCTGCCAATCAATATTGTTATCCATCCATTAATTCTTGCTATAGCACTCAGCCAAACGATTTGCCAGATATGATTGAAAATTATATGGATTATACACCAGGGACATGTCAAAATATGTTTACCCAGCAGCAGGTAGCCCAGATGCGAGCCAACCTTACGGTTTTTAGAGCAACTATATTTTCTACGTATATTCCTGCACCACCAGCGCCTCCAATTATATATCCGTTTGGTGTATTTAGCAGCACACTTACCAACGATGTATTCGTAAGTCTTGGTGAGTTGCCAGAAGATGACGCATCGCAGTATGTCATAAAGTTCTTTACTCCTTTAGGTCAGGTCGTTCATGAAGCAGCACTAAGCAATGAAGCATATCAGGCGGTAAATGGTATTATTGGATTACATGGGGCCTTTATTTACCAGCTAACCAGAGATGGGGAAGAAATAGCTAAGGGTAAAGTAGTCTTAGGTTTTTAAGGAAGGTCAGTGACGATTAGGCTAAGTTCTTAAGCCTTAGCAATTCACACTGCATGTTGTCTATGAATTGGATGTAGCGCAATGCGTAATTCCGCAGATAGAATGTGTAGGGTAAAATTGAATTGAGACCCCAAGTTCAGAAATGATAATTCATCGCATGATTTTTTTTCATCTTTTTAATGAATCTATCTGTATCTCACTTGCTCATAAAAAAACAAAAAGAATAAATTTGCAATCACAATCATGAGCAACACCGTATTCGACCTCGATTTAATTCAAAAAACAAATCAAAATTTAGAAAGTAAAAAATAGTTGGAATCGCTGGTGTGTAAGGCTGCTACATCTACGAGGTGATAGAAGATGATAAGCGAATATCTAGCGGTAAGCTATTGTTGGTTAATTAAGGTTCAAAAGTTGAATGTTTTGAAAGCTAGTGGCTTGG
>CAMDCQ010000042.1 GCA_945890595.1 Chitinophaga pinensis | reverse complement strand
ACTTGGAGGTCTGTTGATTACGATATATGTTTCCTGTTGGAAAACACTCAAATGAGAGCTATCCATATAATGTATTTTTCGACCAAGTGACGATGCTGTTAAAACGATGGTGTCTCTATAGCCAACTATCGCTGGGTTTAGTCCGTCATACGGCAAGAAGTAGGTGTATGCAGAATCTGCAGGAACATTGATATAAATAAATCTAGGTACAACCATGAAGGAATCAGAGTAAACATTCACCTCATAACAGATGGTATCTGCTTTGAATAAGCGTTTGTCAACTTTTGGTCTTCTGTAGTTTTGTCCATTATTAAAAGTTCTGTACACTTCATCCCAAGGGGTGTACCAGTGTATAGGAACACTATCAATACTCCAATTACAATTAATGCCAACATTTCTGTTTACCCAAGGTCTACTGTCTGTAGTACATTGTGGTGCATATCTGTCATCCATAGTCCATACTCTCCACACATTAGGGTTATAATCTCTTACGTTAAGAGTGGGATCGATGGCAGTTTGATTACCAGTTCCTACTCCTTTTCCTCCAGGAGGTGGAACGTATCTAAAAACCCAACGCTTACGGCCGTTAATGCCGCCTCTATAACTAGTGGCGTTGTAGTAGTATTTTTGCCAAACGGTATCTTTACCATTTATTACAGCAATAGAGTCTTTGGCCGTATCAAAATAAGCTTTGTAGCCCATAACAGATAGTGTATCTGTTTTCGGGAACGTATCGGCCGACAATATTTTATTGCCATTTTTATCTTCTTTCCATTTCCTTACAATAAATTTAGTAATTCCAGTGGTGTTGTCAAAGTTGTAATCAAAACTATAATCAAAATAAAAAACGATAGAATCCTCATCTAATTGATTGTAATCATTTTGATAATAACTGGAGTTATTAACCATTTGAACAGAGTCGGTAATCAAACACTGATAGGTTTGATTGTAAGCAACTTGGTCATTGGGAACACCAATAGTTGAGATGGGACCTATAACCTGAATAGTATCATAAATAGTTACATCACATGGGCCTTGCTGAATACGTAAACTAATCATCCATGGTCCAGGTCCGTAGCCGTGAGCTGTTGGACTAAAATTATCTTTATCAAAATTGGCAGGTCCCGACGGAGGATCACCAAAATTCCATAAGAATGCAGACATGCCTGCAGTATTAAAATTGGTTACCGAAAACTCGATGGGGTTATCGGCGACACATGCAGGATTGGGTGTAGATACAATTTTAGGATCTACCACAAAGTTGGTAACTGCATTTTTCCAAGTAAAGGTCTCACTACATCCATAGGCAGAAACATACAATGTTCCGTTAAATGTACCATTGGTAGTATACATGTGTTTTATCGTGTCTTTCCCGTCAATGCCAAACCACCATTGCGTATTAACTGTAGAAGAACCTCTTTGAATATTACCATCCCCAAAATCCCACATGAAGGTATCAATATCTGCTAATGCGATAAGTGATGTATTTAGAAATACCCCAAGCGTGGAGTCACAACCTGGGTTGGGCTTAGGCGTAATATTATCAAACTTGATTCCTAACCTGGGATGAACATAGATATAATCCGAAAAAATGTATTTAGTCAAACATCCACTGGTGTCATATGCTTCAACAACCATGTCAAAGAATCCCCCAGCAGGATCGTTTATGGTAACACAAAAATCAAATATTTTTAGTTTACCAGCGCCTCCAGTAAAAGTGGTATCCACTTTAGTACCGTCACTAAACAGCATTACAAGTCGCTCAATAGAACCGTCTGGCGCTACAATTGAATCTCTAAAGCAAAAGCTGTTGCCAGAGAAACACTGTGTGTCGTTTGCGAGTTGGCGAACGTGTATTTCAGGTGAAGGCCTTACAATCACCGTAACGGTGCCTGTGCATGTTCCTGCGCCACCTGTACCCGTATATTTTACGGTGTACGTTCCTGCTTGGGTGTAGCTGTAAGAGGGTTTTTCTGATGTACTTGTACCCGGTCCAGCATCGCCAAAATCCCAAACAGTTGTACTGTTGTAACCAGGAGAGTTTGCATCGAAACTTAGAATTTCTCCTAAACAAAACACCCCTGTTGAGGACCAATTTCCATTGTACATTACCTTAGGGTTACACTGTGAGTAAGCTAAAAAGCTTGTCACCAGTAACACAAATGACGCTAAATACCTGGTAAGGCTAGCTGAATTGAATGATTTATTCATACGTTTATTCGGTTTGTTATTCTTGTTTTTAAAATCCAAAAAGTTGGTAAATTTAATGAGGTTCATGTTAATTTTCAAATTATGGACGTAATAGTGTTAATTTTATATTTTTTAGTTGCGGTAATTCGCCTTTTAGCTTGTAGCTAACGCGCGCAAAATATTCTCCCTGAGGGCATTCTATTCCTATATTATTTATTCTTCCATCCCAACCTTCTTCTGGATCTAAAGTGCTGAATACTAGATTAGAATTACTATTAAAAATCTGAATAGAAAAACTATCATAACCCGAAATTTTTACTCTGTAGGTATCATTCAAACCATCGTTTCCGACGGTGAAAATATTTATGGCTTCAAAGTGACCGATGGGAGCTATTTGAACATCAAAAGTTAGTGGTTTAGCACAAGGATGATTAATTACGACGGCTTTTATCTGATGTTTACCGACTGTTTCGAGGGCAATACGAATGAACGGAGCATTGGTGCTGTATAATTTGCCGTTGATAGACCAGTTGGCAATTAGCTTTTGATTACTCAAGCTAAATGAATAATGCCCGTCTTCCAATTGTTCCTTTACGATATTGCCATTAAATTCAGAAATGTTCAATGTGGTGTGAACATTTCTGTCTGGAGTTTTGAAGTAATACACATAACTACCTGTAGCTCGACATTGGACATTATACACGGCCGTGTTGCTGGCGATTTTAGTTTCGTTTAAAAACCAATCTCCCTTTTCTGATGATTTAAGAATTACCGTTTCTCCAACACAGGGGTTATAATTAGTTGCAGTGATTCGAAATTCATTTCCCCCTTTGTTTTCAATGATTTTGCTCGGTTGATTTGTATATTTTTTAGGTGCGGGAGACGAAGTATCAGAGGTTACCGGAGAGCTTACAGCACTAGTGTGATTTGTTTTTTTAGAATGGATACCTCCACTGGGCGTATTTTGAGTAGGTGACTTTGTCTCATTATCCGATGATTCTACTGTTTCGAAAGTTGGTCGTGAATCATTGGAGTTAGCGTTTTGTATGCTATCAATGTTTTCGTGCTTATTGTTCGGAATATCCGTTGAATTGATAAGTGAAAAATAGCTAACAGTGCTTAGAGCTACAATACTACCTGCGATTAAGCCGGTTTTTACAAGTGTTACACTGGCATTTAAATAGGTTGAAAGCGAATTAATGATTCCTCCCACTTGAGCTGTAGATGACGAAATAGCGGTCCAAGCGTCTGCTGGCGGTGGCGTACTATGTCCTGACATTTGCTCTTTGAGCAACTGTTCAAAATCAGATATGTCGTTGAATTTCGGCATTGTTTAAAACCAGTCTTTTAACCAAATCTGTAATTGCTTGCGGGCTTTAAACAATTGAGACTTAGAAGTATTCTCATTAATATTGAGATAGTCGCTTATTTCTTTGTGGCTATATCCGTCAATTACAAACATGTTAAAAACCGTGCGATAGCCCAATGGTAGTTGTTGTACTAAACGCATCATTTTTTCTGCGTCCATGGTACCTGTTTCAATACGTGAGGTAAGAGGAAGCTCATTCGTATTTAATTCAGACACGTCAAAATGTAACTTACGTTTGCGAATTTGTTCTATACTGGTATTTACAAAAATACGCTTCATCCAACCCTCGAAACTACCCGTAAATTGGAACTTACTAATGCCCTTAAAAACCTTGATAAAGCCTTCTTGCAAAGCATCTTTGGCTTCGTCTTCGTTGGTCATATATCGTAAGCAAATGCTGTACATGGTTCCTGAGTGTATATCGTAAATTTTTTTAAAAGCGTTTTGGTCTCCATTGCTGCAAGCTTTAATCAAAGATATTTCATCGTGTGATTCACTAGGGCTCATTGCGCTGGATGTGCTTTAGATGTACTCAGATACAGGGAGGTTGCCCGAGGGTTAGATTTTTTTTACGTAATACTTTTCTGAAAGGTATTCTTTCAGATTCTCTGCATAGTAACCTACTGCTTCTAATGGTTCTATCACTTCGGTTTCGTTTAAGCCTTCAAGAACACGTTTAAATTGAATGCTTACTACCCGTTGTTCAGAATTCGCAATGAAGGATGCCGAAAAGAGATGAAAATTAAGGTGTGCCAATTCTTCCATAAACATTGCTAAGTGCTCATCGGCAGGATATTCGCATATAGGTGCAACAATTTGGAAAATACCTGCAATCTTTTGTCGGTCAAAGTATTGCCATTGCGTAGTTTCGGTAGGTTGCCATATATCCACGTATAGCTCCGTCTCATCCCCTCGTTGTATTAAGTATTCGCCGTCGTTCTCACAACGAATTTGTTCTGGCGTTAGGTTTAAGTGTTCTTTAACTACTTTTTCGAATATCGATATGGCCTCTGTAACTTGCATGATTGTTTGAAGGGCAAAAATAAGGTTAGTAATAGGTTAATAGCAGGTAGCTTTCTAATTATTGAATCATAAAGCTATTTTCTAAGGTTTGAGATCCGTTATTTATGGAGATGGTATACTTGCCTTTTACAGGATAGTATTTGCCTAGCTCTCCTTTCTTAAGGTCATTACTTGGGTTTTCTTGAAATTTAAGTTCGATAGAATGTGTATTGAATCCTTTTTTACCGTTAATCTCTTTTTCAAGTAATAGATTTCCTTTTTCATCTGTAATTGCCAAGGTTATATCAGATCGCTCACTAAGATAAAAAACTACTTCTTTTTTGGGAGTGGTTTCTTTCCATTCATAGCTGAGTGTACCCCAGTTTTCACGGTATTTTAACGGATCCATTTTTAAAAATACAAAGCCTGAATCTAGGTAGGTAGCAGATTGGTAAACAGGTTCAAGTTGAATCTTATAAATACTTCTGCCATGCGTGCCCACCAACAAGTCTCTTTGCTCTTGTTGTATCGCCAAGTCATGTATCGCCACAGGAGGCAAATTGCTAAACGCCTGAAAGGTAGTTCCTCTATCTGTTGAAATATATAAGCCTGCGTCAGATCCTACGTATAAAATATCTTCGGAAGTTGAATCTTCTTTCAGTGCATTCAAGCACTCAGCAGGTAAATTAGCACCTACTTGAGTCCAGGTGGTGCCATAATCTTCAGAGATGTAAATGTAGGAGTTAAAGTGATCCCAAGTATGGCCATTCAATAGCGCATACACACGTTCTTTTTTATGTTCGCTAGCTACAATTTTTCGTACCCAAAGGTGTTGGGGGAGTTTTTGGGATATGTTGTTCCAAGTTTTGCCTTCATTTTTGGTAAGTTGAATGTTGCCATCATCTGTGCCTGCATAGATTAATCCAAATTTGAATTTACTTTCGGATATACACGAAATAGTGCCATAACTCACATCCCCATCTTTTCTGCCATTACTCAAGTCTGGGCTAATCTCTTCAAACGTTTTGCCTTTATTCATACTGCGATGCAACTTGTTGCTCGCCATATACAGAATATCTTGATTGTGCATGGATAACAGGATAGGCGTCTGCCAATTCCAGCGCAGTTTCTCCGTTTTTAGGTCGTGCATAGGATGTATGTAGGTATAGCCTCCGTTAGCATCTCTCCGGTAATAGTGCCCAAATTGAGAACCTGTATACACTGTTTGGTCTCTATTGTCTATCTGGATTTGCATACCATCGCCGCCGGCAATGCGCTGATAGGGATATTTGCCTTCTTGATGCCACGAGGTACTGTAATTATAATTATTTGGACCTTTCCAAACGCCGTTATCTTGCAACCCACCGTAAACATTGTAATATTTTTGATTGTCAACTGCAATGGTGTAAAACTGCCCAACTGCTGGAGAGTTGCACTTAGTCCAGTGGTCTCCGCCATCATAACTAATGTTTACGCCTCCATCGTTGCCATTGATAAGATGAAGAGGATTGTCAGGATTTACCCAGATGTAATGATGATCTACATGTACATTATCGCCACCCGAAAATGTAAAACTGGATCCACCATTCTTTGATTGCAAGAGAGGTACACCTGCTATAAAAACTTGATTTTCATTTTTCGGGTTTACAGCAACCACTCCAAAGTAATAACCGTACGAATAGCAAACATTTTCGAGAACATTATCGTGTGTTTTAGTCCATGTTTTGCCTGCATCTGTGCTACGATAGAGTTCTGGGCCTTTCACGGGATCTTCAAACATTACGGCATTTTCATCGTGCAGATATTCATAAAAATCATAAGGCTTTAGTTTGCCTTTGTTTGCCATTTTTTGGATGTCTTTTGCTTTGTATTTGTCTGGAAATCGATTCTGTTTTAGGAAGGTATTTAATGAGGAGTCACTCAAATTTTGAAATGAATCCAGCGTCATAGTTTGAAACGATTTCTTGGTTAATCCTTCACTGGGAGCTTCTTCTTTTTTGTATTGCTCTTGATTATCAAGTAAAGCGTAAATGGAATTCCCACTTAGGCTAAGCCCAATTCTTCCCACGTTTTCACCTGACGGGAAAGATGCAGATTTGTTCCAAGTGTCGCCACCGTCTTCAGAAATGTGTACCCCGCTATTTTTGCCTCCCTCCCAAAAATTCCAAGCTCTTCGTTCTTTTTGCCACATAGCGGCATAGAGTCTATTCGAATTTGTGGGGTCGATTTCCAAATCAATAGCACTGGTATTTTCATCAACAAAAAGTGTTTGTTCCCAGGTTTTACCACCATCTATCGTTTTATATATTCCGCGTTCTTTATTGGGAGAAAAAAGGCTACCCACACTTGCAACGTAAATAATATTGGTCTTGGTAGGATGAAGAATAATACGGCTAATGTGCTGGGTGGCAGCAAGTCCGAGGTACTCCCAAAACTTCCATACTTGGGGGTCGTTTATGCTAAAATCACATTTAAAAACTCCAAAACCAGCATAACTAGATCGGCTGGAGTTGGCCTCGCCCGTTCCCACGTATATTACTTTCTCTACCCAATTTACAGCAAGTGCGCCACAATGTATCGTATATCCATTGTCATCAAAAACCGAAGTAAAGCTTTGTCCGTTGTTTTTGGTTTCCCATACACCGCCTGTGGCATACGCAACAAAAAAGTGCTTGGTATCGTAGGGGTCTATGGCCATATCAACCACTCGTCCGCTCATTATAGTTGGACCTATATTGGTAGCTTCTATACCTAAATAGCTCGATTTTTTTTGCAGCTCTTCACGTTGTTGAACGGCATCTATGCGCTCCTTTTTACTAGTTGGATTTACTGGATTAGAGGGATATTGAGCCAATGACGTAAAATAACATAATAGTATAACGCTTAATGCGAATGTCTTTCTGTGCATTTGGCGAATATACACTGAGAAAGTATTAGTTTAATTCTAAGAAAAATGATGTCTGCTTCGGCGTCTAATTTATATCGTAGTATATAGGTAAGCGGTATCTCATATTTACGTTTTTACCTTTTTGTGTAGCAGGTTTCCACCTTGGTGAGTTTGCCAAAAGGTTTGCTGCGCACGTTCCCAAACAATAATCATTGGACGAATTTATTTCCTCTTTTTCTAATCGTAGTGATTTTCTCCCTTTTGCACCCTTGATTTTTTTGTCTTGATATAGCTTTATTGTTTCAACGGTCACATCATTTACATAACCGTTTTTATCAACTACAAACATCAGGTAAACAATTCCTGAAATATCATTCTCTAATGCCTCTTTGGGATATTCTAGATTTTCCATAATAAACCAGTTCAAACTATCTTGTCCACCGGGGAACTCTGCCAGCGTCTCATAATCTATAAAATCTGGTTTTGTTGATTTTGTAGAGTCTGTTTGTGCTACACAAGTCTGTGAAAAAACAACGAATAGGAGGAGTGAGCTTATCTGGATCAAATTCACATTTTATGGATTGAATATGAGCCTTTCTCCTTTTTTGCTCTCATCAAATTTGCCAAAGGAATAAGCTAGGTGTCCAGAGACAATTGTTTGTTCGATAGCGGTTGTAAATGTATCGCCCTCTAGCGGGCTCCATCCACATTTGTATAAGATGTTATTTTTGCTTACAGTCTCTTGTGTTTCAGGATTTAGAATTACGATGTCTGCATAATATCCTTCCCTTAAGTAGCCTCTTTTTTGGATTCCAAATAAGTCGGCGGGAGCGTGACACATTTTCTCAATGACTTTGTTTACGGTTATTTTGCCTGTCTTAGCATGCTCCAACATCAGTTGTAGACTGTGCTGTACTAGGGGTATTCCACTTGGTGCTTTTGCGTACTTATTCTGCTTTTCTTCCCACGTATGAGGTGCGTGGTCGGTTGCAATAATGTCAAAATAATCGTTATTCAATGCATTCCATAGTGCATTTTGGTCTGCTTCTGATTTTATAGCTGGGTTACATTTTATAAGACTTCCTTTTTTAGCATAATGCGTATCATTAAAAGAGAGATGATGCACACATACTTCTGCGGTTATTCTTTTTTGAGCTAACGGAATAGCGTTGGTAAAAAGCGCGATTTCTTTGGCTGTGGATATGTGCAGTATGTGAAGACGAGCATTGTATTCTCTAGCTAGGTCACTTGCCATTTTGCTGCTCAGATAACAAGCTTCCTCATCACGAATTACAGGGTGAGCTTCCATAGGAATATCTTCACCGTACTTAGCCACAAACGCTGTGGTATTTCGACGAATTGTTTCTTCGTCTTCGCAATGTGTCGCAATAAGCATTGGGGTTTGCGAAAAAATGCTCCGTAAGGTATCCTCATTATCTACGAGCATGTCTCCAGTGCTACTTCCCATGAATAATTTTACACCGCATACTGTTTTGGGATCCGTTTTTAGGACCTCTTCTATATTGTCATTGGTGCCGCCCATAAAGAATGAATAATTGGCCAGAGAACAATCGTTTGCTCTTGCGTATTTTTTAGCCAGTTCTTCCTGCGTGGTGGCTTGGGGAACGGTGTTTGGCATTTCCATATAGGAAGTAGTACCTCCTGCCAAAGCGGCTTTTGCTTCGGTGTATATTTCTGCTTTGTGGGTGAGCCCCGGTTCACGAAAATGCACTTGGTCATCTATTACGCCTGGGACTACCCATTTTCCTGATGCGTCGATGGTTTTGTCTGCAATGCGGCTAATTCCATTTTTCGATATTTCTGCTATTAAACCGTTTTCGATATAGATGTCAGCTATAAATTGTTGGTTTTCGTTAATAAGCAGTCCGTTTTTGATTAAAATTGAAGGCATATATGGTCAGCAAATTTAATGTACGCGTGTATGGTATTTGGATAAAAGAAGGTAAAATTTTAGTCAGCAACGAAAATATCAATGGTTTTAAGATGCTAAAATTACCAGGAGGAGGGTTGGAGTATGGTGAAGGGACGAGAGAATGTCTAATTAGAGAGTTTATGGAAGAATTGAATGTGACCGTAAAAATAGAGCAACTCCTGCACGTGACCGAAAATTTTATTCAAAGTGCATTCAGAAAAGATGAGCAAATTATAGCGGTACATTACAGAGTAAGTTGTGCCGATACACTAGAAAGGATGCATACCGTTCAGCCTACTAAGCTGGGGGGAGATAATACACATCTATTTGAATGGCGAATACTTGATCAGCTATTACTAACTGAACTTACTTTTGACATGGACAAGCAAGCTTTGGCGAAGTTAACGTAGCGGATATACGTTGCCTTTTGCGGTGCGAGCATTGCCATCACAACCTCGATAGTACATAAAATAGATGTACAGTTGATTTGGCACTTTTTCTCCTTGATAATAACCATCCCAATTGGGTTTAGTGCTATCGTCACGTGAATCAAACACTTTTTCTCCCCACCTAGAAAAGATGGTAATGTAATAAGAAGGTTGAGAAACTGGTAGGGCAAACGGGAATAATTCATTAAGCCCGTCGTCATTGGGACTAAAGGCGCTAGGCACACTAAGTTCGTTGGGTAGCGCTTCAGGATCTACCGTGATGTACAAGCTATCTGTAGCCATACAGCCAAATTGGTCTGTTATTTTGAGTGAGTACTTGCCTTGGTCAATAGTAGTAATGCTTTGGTCTTTAGATCCGGTATTCCATTGATACGCATATCCTGCGGGTCCTTCAATGTTGGTCGGACTATTTACGCAAATGGTAAGGTCGTTACCTAATTCAAACATTGGTGATTGTGATACAGATATAACTATAGAATCTTTTGCTTGGCATCCATAAGCATCATATACCGTTACTCTGAATGTATCAGGTTGGTTCACTTTTATTTTTTGAGAAGTAGCCCCAGTGCTCCATTCGTATGTTATTCCGTCAGGTCCTGCATCGAGCTCTGCATTTATGTTATCACAGAAATGTTTGTCAACGCCTAACTCAAGATTAATTATGGGATTGGTTATGCTAAAGGAATCTGTTTTAATACAATGCCTTTGTCTTACTTCAACCCAATAATTGGCAGCTCGAGTAAGCGTAACCTTTTGGGTAGTTTCTCCTGTCGACCATTTATACTGTGCTTCTTCAATGGACGTAGCATCTGCTTCAAACGTAAATTCGTTGCAATAGAACTTGTCATCTATTACGGGTCTTATCGCAGTCCAAATTCTAATGGTATCATAAGAAAAACAGTTTATGTTTCGTACGATAACCGAATATTCGCCAGTATCTCGCACATTTAAAGTTTGCTTGTTGTCTAGAGGGCTGGTGCTCCATTGGTAAAAAAGTCCTGGCACACCTACATCTAGAAGCACATTTACGGTATCACATAAAAGGGTGTCTCTAGGTAGAGATAGGGGAGGAACTTTGTTATAGCGTAAGTAAACAGAATCTAGATAACTACAATTCCCATAAGACACAGTGGCAATATATTTTCCTGTATCGCTTACGTTAATCCGATATCCAGTTTGGCCGGTATTCCACTTTACAGAGACTGCGTCTGCAGTTTTAGTGTCTAATCTAACTAAAAAGTCGTCACAAAAAATGAGGTCAGGACCTAAGTCAAATGATTTGGTAGAACGTATTCGCACGTCATATTTGTAATTAGATTCACAAATAGACGTAGTGGCTTTTAAACTTATGGTGTAGTTTCCATTTCCGGGGTAGGTATAGCATAAATTGCCGGCTAAACTAAACGTAGTAAGCGTATCTCGTGTAGTTGTAGGATCACCAAAATCCCAAAAATATTTAGTCTTAGTGGGGAATTTAGTATAACTTTTATTTCGAATGCACACTGTGTCTCCGCATTCAAATGTATAAGCACCACCTACAGTTGTACCGTTGGGCATATCAAAATTAGCCAGGATATCAAATTCACATTGTATTACATTAAATTGGTAGTCGCGGCGGGTTTCCCCAATCAGCTTGCCGTTTCTGTATTCTTGCACCGTAAATCCAACTACAAATTGACCTATTTCAGAAGGTGTAATGGTTATTTCTCCCGTTGATGAATTCATATTGAGAGAAGGGCTTCCCTTCATTTGCAGAAATTTAGAATAACTAGCGCTCCAATTTAATTCAGAGAAAGGAGGTCTATCATATGTGCCCGCAGAACTAGGTCTTGGGCTGTTTTGATTGGCGCCTAAATAAGGAGTTGTGAGAAGATAAACCAGTGAATCTCCGTCTGGATCTGTAGCCGGTTGTTGGAGCGTAAGCGGGGCGTTTACGCAAATATATACAGGAGGTACTGTATTGAAAAAGGCACTGGAATTGGCAGTAGATTTAGGTGGTATGACAGTCCATGCCGTAAATCCGGATGCCTCAGGGCTAACAATATTGTCGATGGTGTTATTTCTGCAGCAACGTTGCCAAGCTAGAATTACGCCATTGCTCCCTGGATTAATAGTTCGAATAGCGGTATAAACATAAGCATCCGTGCAAACTCCACTTGGCTGTTTTACACATTCGTAGTTTGTGCTTTTAAGTCGATTAGGTGCAGATCCTGTTAAGGTAAAATCGGAAATAAAGTTATTGGTTTTGGCATCCCAAGTACTGATGAAAATAGTTTTGTCAGAATCTATAGCGTCTGGATCACCATTATAGCAATCAAAATACACATTAACGGTTACTCTGTAAGAATTAGTGTTTGCATTTAATAACTGATAATATATCTCACCTCCTACAATGTGGGTAGCTTCAACGAATAAAGTTGACAGCAAGGTAAGTGTTATGATTAGTAGCTTTTTAATACGTTTTTTAAGTTAGGGTCCTGTTAAAACAGTCGAAAATAGTCTATCAAACATACTAAAAATTAAATACTCTGGCAATATTAAATCCGAAACGAATATCTCCATCGAGCCATTTAGCTTTGGTATCGGTAATAAATGCTTTCTCAAAGGGGCCGCTTGAGTTGGTAAAAAACAGCTGGAAAACGTGTCCACCCGTTTCTATGTCAAAACCTACTGATAGCACATTGGTTTTATCTTCCTCCAATTGATTGGGCAGTACGTAATAATACTCTAGGTTTAGTGTGGTCCTGGAGGTAAGCTTTTGCCTAACTCCCAATCCTAAAGATAATATGTCATTCTTAAATTTAGTGGAATCGACAATGTTTTTATGCACCAACGTAGGGCTTAATTGAATACTTAATCCTTCCGTAAATTTTCGCGCAATTAATAGTTGGTGCGTGTAATGTAATCTACTAGAAAAGTAATTATCACGATTTGGTTGTGGCCATTTTAAGGTCGTTATGCCCATATGACTTATCCAAGTGGCGGTTAAGGGCATTGTTTTTAGTCCAGTGCTTTGTTTCAAGAATTTGTATTTTACAAATCCATCATAGGTTTTGTCTACTGTACTTCTACCTAGTCCTACGTTTAAGTTATCTGTTATTCCATAGTCTCCACCTATACGCATAGTGGCTTGATCAAGTCCAAACATATCATATGGCCCACCGCTTAAAAAACCGAAACGATGCGAGATTTTAAAATCGAATTCATTTTTAGCTACGGTTTCGATGCTGTGCCCATTTACCACTCTATTGGTTTTAAATGTGGCGGTAGCATAATCTGTAGTTTCTAATTCTGGCTCATCCAACAAATCAAAGTCTTGAGCTATGCATAACTTAGTAGTTGCTAAAAGGATAAAAAAGAAAAGGCTTTTTTTCATTTATGAGATTGATTATTAGACGTGTTAATTGAAAAAACCTTTTGAACTATTTCAAAAGGTTTTTTTAGGTTCTTTGGTTAGTGTGCGTGAGTGTAATCAGCGTCAACACTTACTTTGATTTCGTTGGAAATTTTAGCAGCCACTGTTTTGGGTATTACAATGTGGTAGTCTGTAGGGTTTACCGTGAAGGTTGCTTTAGCGTTTACAATTCCTCCTTTAACCACGAACGTAGCCATAGTACTTACGTCTTTTGTCACATCTTTCATCGTAAGTTTACCGGTAATGGGAGATTTATAGGTACCATCTTTCGCTAAATTAACAGCACTCATTTTATCAATAGTGCCCGTAAAAGTTGATTTGGGATAGGTGGTGCTTTCCATGTAATTTTCGTTAAAGTGTTCTTGCATTAGCGCTTTAGGAAATTCAAAATCTTTAATTAACACACTAAACTGAAGTTTGCCTGTTTCAGCATCAAAAGCCGTTTTTACCTTATGATTATCTGCCGTTATATCCTCAACAGCGGTGTGGCTAAAAAAGTTGATATTTCCAGTATTTGTTTTGTAAACACCACCGCTGTGGTTTGTAAATGCCATAAAACCAAGTGTTACAATGGCAGCGAAAAGAATGATTATTTTATTCATGAGTTATTATGTTATTAGTTGATTATTATACAATTAGATAATACGACGTCTTTGCTTCCGAGTAGGTCAAGTTCTTCAGAACCATTACAACCCATACATATTCCTTTAATTTTTACCGTAGAACTGTCGGTTAGTGCCAGAACTTTGCTTAATTCAGTTGGTTTAAATCCGCATCGCACAAAACCTTCATCTCCATTTCCTTTTAAGAGTATCTGAGGTTCTTTGTCGTTGGATAGGTCTTTACTTAACAATTCTCCTTCTACCTGAATTACTTTATCAGAATAGATGGCCATTGCGGCTTGCTCATTGGTATCAAATGCAACAAAGATTTCACTGGCGAGTAATGTCTCAGCTGCTTCACTTTCACCCACATTTGTATGAGGTTTATTGTACGTGTTGTAACCATAGAAGGCTGCGCCTATTGCGAGCACTATGATTAAGATTATAATTGGTCTGATCATATTTTAGTATGCTTAATTATTTAATGCTCCGTCTTTAATCCAAGCTTGCAATTGGTCTAGCGAGCATTGATTTATTTTAGTGGTACTTCCTTGAGGCATAGATTTGAAACCAGCGTCGTGGTTTACGCTTCCAAAAAGTCTTCCATTATCTACATTAATTTTCACATCGGCATAGGTGTCTAGCTTGATACTGCCTTGTGGGTTTGTGTTGTTATGACATGAAATACAGCTGTTATTGGTAAGTATAGTAACAACGTCTGTGGCATAAGACATGCTGGTAGTATTGCAGTTAACCGTAGGATAAAGCTCTTCTTCTACGTCGTAATAACAACCCACAAAAAGCAATCCTATCAAACCTACGAGTAAGGTCTTAACCTTAATTATTTTGGGCACCATCATTTATCCATTTATTAATTATTGTGAGGTTACAATTATCTAACTTTCCACTGGGAGGCATAGTTACAAACCCACTTCTGTGGTTGATTGACCCTACTAATTTACCATTGTCTACGTTGGTCTTTACCGCTGCATAATTATGTAAGCTTACACCTCCATTGGTTGATGAGGCATTATGACAAGAAACGCAATTCGCATTCAGTGTGGAAGTTACTTGTTTTGAAAAAGTTACGTTAACGCTGTCGCATTCGATACATTTATTGTTTTTGGCACCTTGATCAATCCATTTTTTGATTCGCGCTTGTTGTTCGGCGCTCA
>CAMDCQ010000041.1 GCA_945890595.1 Chitinophaga pinensis | reverse complement strand
TATTTTTTCTTCCTCCGTAGGATTTTCAGTCATATTTATGGGCATGGTACTGTGAATGGTAGGTGTACCCCATATTTGATGTATGTGAGAATGAAAAACAGTCACATCACTAAAGCCCACAAACCATTTTTTTTGCTCAGCCAGCGGTGTAAAATCCAGTTGGTCAATAATCCGTACACAACCATACCCTCCCCTCGTGCTAATTATAGCTTTAACCTCTGAATTATTAATGAATCCCTGCATATCCTGTATCTTTTCTTCTTCCGTTCCGGCCATTTGACCATGACGGTTATATGCATTATCACCCACTAAAACACGTAAGCCGTGTTGCTCAAAAAACCGTATAGCGGGTTCTACTTGCGCCGCTTCAATTGCTCTGGCCGGTGATACTATCCCAATGGTATCGCCTATTTTTAAATACATTAGAACGAAAGTAATAGCGGATTGATGAAATCCTTTTTTCTTTTGGCTTCTTTTTTTAGAGCATCATGCTAGTGTCTCAACGGCCGCTTTTATTTAATTAGCGCCAAAAAGTGTTCAATTAATTGAACTAACTAAATTATTGTTTAATCACTTTCCATACAAGGCATTTTATTTGTAACCGTAAAGTCTACATGAGAAAAAAAATATTCCTGTTTGTATTGATGGCATGTTCCGTTTTTACAAAAGCGCAACAAGGTGCTGAAATTCTAATTCAAGCCAACAGGGCCACGCTAGAACGAAATTTTGACGAGGCTATTAGATTATACGGGCAATTTATTAAGCTTAACCCTACTGACTTTAGGGGTTATTTTAATAGGGGCACAACGGAATATAATGCCGCACGATACGATGATGCCATACGTGACTTTACCCAAACATTAAGTCTAAATCCCATTTATAAGGAAGCTTATTACTTCAGAGGTTTATGTTATGCTGAGCAAAAAAACTACCCACTAGCGCTAGTAGATTATAATAAAATACTGGACAAAGATCCAGGTAATGTATCCTTTTTAAAACTGCGATCGGATGCATATGTAGGTCAAGGTAAAAATGATCTAGCGCTAAAAGATCTCGACGTAGCACTTACGTTAGACAAATTATCCGGAGACTTATACAAGCGCAGGGCTGAAATTAAAGTAATAAAAAAAGACTATGAAGGTGCCATTAAAGACTATAACTCTGTTCAGAAATTAATACCTACGTATAAAATGGTGCACTACATCAAAGGAAATCTATATATGCAACTTAACGAAGTAGATTTTGCCTGCGAAGAGTATCAGCTGGCCCTCGCAAATAAGATTATAGTGGCCGAAAGAGTTTTTGAATCTAACTGTCAGTGAAAGCATAGCCTATTTTTTAGTCTCCATCGGCCAAATTTGACCATGACGCAAATGGTATTTTCTTCAAAACGAGCCATTCTGTTAGAATAGCTTAATTTTGTACCAAGTCATGATAAAGCTCAGATTTAGTAAACTTCCACAACATCGTAAATTCAACTATATCCCTGTGTATTACAACAAGGAAAAAGAAGAATTACATGCTCATGTTAACGATATAAAGCGTGAAATGGGAGAATTAGAAAAGACCGAAGATTCAGTTAAAAACAACATCCGAAAAGCGTACGGATCCAAGTTTGCAGATGCGAGATATCACACTACGCAATCTTCACGGTATTACAACCTAAAAATCGCCGGATTAGTCCTATTATTGTCATTTATCTCCATCAAACTTTGGAATTCTAACTTGATAGAAATTATATTCGAAAACCTAAATAAATAGGTTTGAATTATATTTACCTGACCGTTTTTGTAATTAGCTAATAGCATCATAATTAGTAATCGATAATAACCAAAAATAACTTCTTTAACTTGGCTGGAATTATACATTTATTACCCGAAGGAACAGCAAACCAAATAGCTGCGGGAGAAGTAGTGCAACGTCCTGCCTCAGTGGTAAAAGAATTAGTTGAGAATGCGGTAGATGCCGGGGCTACTACCATTAAACTTTTTATCAAAAATGGCGGGTGTACTCATATTCAAGTAGATGATAATGGCACAGGCATGAATGCCTTCGACGCCAGAATGTGCTGGGAAAGACATGCCACGTCTAAAATAACCAAGGCTGAAGATTTATATAACCTACACACACTAGGATTTAGAGGCGAGGCTCTTGCTAGTATTGCATCTGTTAGCGAAGTAGAAATGCGGACCAAAAACGAAAGTGAATCGGTGGGCACGCGCATAGTTATAAATGCAGGTAAACTAGAGATTCAAGAAAACGTAGCAGCTACCCAAGGAACTTCTATTGCTGTTAAAAATCTATTCTTTAATATTCCTGCACGCAAAAACTTCTTGAAAAGTATTACGGTAGAAACCAAGCACATTTTTGAAGAATTTCAACGCATAGCCTTGGCGTATCCCGCCATAACCTTTGAATTCACCAATCAAGATAAAATTTTATCTAAACTCCGAGGCGGGACACTAAAGAATCGAATCGCTGATCTTTTTAATGTTCAGGAATCGGAACTGATTGAGGCAAACGAACAAACTGAAATTGTGAGTTTTACCGGTTATATGGGGTCACCCAAATTATCCAAACGTACCAGAGGTATGCAATATCTGTTTGCAAACGGAAGGTATATTAAAGATCACTACCTTAGTCATGCTATATCTAGTGCTTACGGTCGTTTACTAGAGGATGCGGCTCACCCATTTTATGTCTTATTCCTAGATGTAGATCCTGCCAAAATAGACGTAAACATACATCCCACTAAGCATGAAGTAAAGTTTGAAGATGGCAGACACGTATACACCTTACTCCATTCGGTGGTTAAAAAATCACTGGGTGTGCATATGGTTATTCCTACCTCCACGCAGCTTTACAACGCAAACTATGAAAATCAGAATTCGCTTAAAACTACGCAGCCCAATATTCGATTCAATCCATTTGAAGCATCAAAACCAAGAGTTACCAGCAGTTGGGAACAATTAGATGAGCTATTAAGCACACCGGTAGCTCCTATATCTCAAGTTTCTATATTTAGTCATACAGAAACTCCACTCCCACATAATGAAATTGATATTCAAGACCTATTTCAAGTAGATAATGCCTATATTGTAGCCAAAATAGAAGGCGAATTATGTATTATAAACCAGCATAGAGCCCACGCTCAAATTTTAGTTGAACGCTATAACGATAATCAGGCTGTAGCATCGCAGCAACTACTCTTTCCACGTACCTTAGAGCTCAGTAAACTTGATCTTAATTTGTACTTTGAAATGCAGGATGACATCAACACCTTGGGTTTTGATACTAGCGAATTTGGTAAAAACACCATAATCATAAATGGATTACCCAGTGAATTAAGTAAAACAGACGGTGCAGAGGTGATTATACAAATATTAGAAGATTTCAAAACCAATTTTCAAGAACTGAAAATTAGTAAGAAAGAAGCGTTGAGACAAGCCACAGCAAAGAACGCTGCCATTAAGGCAGGCAAAGTTCTAACCCAAATTGAAATGAAAACCTTGATTACAGACTTAATGCAATGTAAACAATCGGCTACGAATGAATCTGGAAATACTATCATCGTAAAATTAACAAAAACCAGTTTGGAACGTTTTTTTCAATAACACCATAAATGCAGTTTAACAGTAACCAATACAATGTGCCTGAGGTAACAAAGAATATCATTATTATTAATGTTCTTTTTTTTCTAGGAAAATTTGCAGCTGAATCTCAAGGTATCAATCTTGATAATCTTTTGGCCATGTTTTATCCGGGCTCAGCTTATTTTAAACCTTGGCAAATAGTAACCCATATTTTTATGCATGGTGGGTTAATGCACCTCTTGTTTAATATGTTTGGGGTATGGATGTTTGGCGCAAAACTAGAACAGATTTGGGGTCCTAAACGCTTTTTACAGTTCTACTTTTTTTCGGCATTAGGTGCCTTCCTGTTACATTTTGGGATTGTTTACTTTCAAATACAAGAAGTAATTAACTTAGTAGATCCGCAAGATTTTCAAACCATGTTAAGCGAGGGAAGAGATGTTTTGCTGAGTGGTCAAAATTATCAAGGGAGTCTTGGTGCGCTAAATGCCAATTATAATGTTCCTGTGCTAGGTGCCTCCGGCGCTCTTTTTGGAATCTTAGTGGCATTTGCCATTTATTGGCCAAATACCGAATTGTATCTAATGTTTATACCAATTCCCATCAAAGCAAAATACGCTGTAATTGGATATGCTGCATACGAATTATTTTCAGGCATAAGCGGATTCTCTCCTGGAATTGCCCACTTTGCACATATTGGAGGAGCTCTTTTTGGGTATTTGCTAGTTATGTATTGGAACCGAAATAATCGCTCAACTTTCTATTAAAATAACATGAATCTTTGGGATAAAATAGTCTATGAATACAGCAAAGGAAACTCTGCTATTCGGCAGATTATCATCGTAAATCTTGCAGCGTTTATCTTAACTATCCTAGTAGGCTTTGCAGCCCGTTTAGGTGGGTTTCCTGCGGTTTCGGTTCTTGAGTATTTTTACATACCCAGTAATATCGGTACACTGCTCATACGTCCGTGGACCATTATAACCAATGTGTTTTTTCATGCTGATTTTTGGCATGTTGCGGGAAATTTAGTCTTACTGTTCTTTATAGGTAGAATCTTAGAAGATTTTATGTCTAACCGCCAAATATGGACTATTTTCATAAGCGGTGGAATTGTGGGAGCGCTTTTATTTGTAATTGCATTTAATGTTTTTCCAGAGTTTCACGTCGTTGTGAAAACTAAAAAATTACTTGGGGCGTCTGGCGGAGTTACTGCTATTTTGGTGGCAACCGGAATGTTTTTGCCCCGTTATGTGGTAAGACCATTTGGTTTGTTTGACGTAGAAATGCGATGGGTCGCATTATTTTTTGTTTTTAGAGACTTATATATGTTTCCCGTAAGTCAAAATACAGGAGGGCTATTTGCGCACATGGGCGGGGCGTTATTTGGTGTACTCTATATCTTACACATCCAAGGGAGACTTGGACTTAAATTGCCCAACCTTCTTAATTTTGTTCCTAAAAACATGAGGGTCTCAAAGCCTGATGAAATACTCCTTCGAAAACAAACTACTGCTAAAAAAAATAAACCAAATCAAGAAGAGATTGATGCCATATTGGACAAGATCTCTCAAAGTGGCTATGACAGCCTTTCAAAGCACGAAAAAAACACCCTTTTTAATGCCAGTGAATAAGTGAGAAATGTCATCAAGAAAATAATAGACTTTCTTAATGGATTAGCCATATTTGGTCTATTCATGGCCTATTTGGCGCCATATATTGACCCCAATGACTTCTGGCCTATTGCTTTCTTTGGTCTAAGCTTTAAAGTTTGGTTTTTGGGCAATATTATCTTAGTGGTGTTCTGGCTTAGTTTAAAGCGTATTCGATGGATTTACAATGCTGTTTTTCTTTTACTTGGAATACCATTTATAGGAAGAAACATTCAGTTTAATTCGTCTTCATACCAAAGTGGAGACTTAAAAGTGGCCACGTTTAATACAAACGTGCAGCAAGTATACAATGGGGGAAACACTTCCGAAGAAATCGACTCCCTGCTAAACGTAAATAACTATGATGTTGTCGTGCTTATCGAATGGTTTGATAAAAAAGGAAGCATAAGCAGGAAGGACTATCCGCATCAGCAATTTGTAAATCTAAATGCATTGAGCAATAGATATAACTATGGAATTCGTTTGGTGTCCAAGCATAAAATCATCAATTGGGAACGAATAAAATATGCCCATAAAACAACCAATATGGCTGCCTATTTTGACATTGAAATTAACGGTGAAATTATACGGTTTGTGGGAACTCACCTAGAGTCTAATATGATATCTTCAAACGACTATCATACCCTCGTAAAACTCGATGTTGATGAGGCATACAAAACGTATGCACTAAAATTCTTTAAAAGACTTAAAAGTCATATTTTACTCAGATCGAGTCAAACAAAAACAGTACTGGAAGCTATCAAAAATAGTCCTTATCCTGTTGTCATCATGGGAGATTTGAATGACACTCCACAGAGTTTTACCTACGAAATGCTGCAAAAAAGAAGAAAAGATGCATTTATTGAAAAAGGAAATGGATGGGGCGCTACCTATTTAAAACCTTTTCCTCTACTGCGCATAGATTACATTTTATATGATGAAGAACTTACGTGCACCGATTATAAACGGATACGAGCGGCGAAATCTGACCACGCTTTAGTAGAAGCATCTTTCCGATGGACCAAATAACACAATGACTTTTATCTCAGAACAATTATCACAATACTGCGAGAATCACACCTCCGCTGAGTCTTCTTTGCTCGCCGACTTGAACAGAGATACCTTTACAAACGTACTTGCTCCAAGAATGCTTTCAGGGCATTTGCAGGGAAAATTACTTAGCTTTTTTTCTAAACTCATTCAGCCAAGCGCTATTTTAGAAATAGGAACCTACACAGGTTACTCTGCTTTGTGTCTTGCAGAAGGTCTTAAATCTAATGGGATTTTACATACCATTGATATAAATGAAGAATTAGAAACGCGCATACGAAAGTTTATTAATGCATCCCCGTATGCTGAGAATATAACGCTTCACATAGGCGATGCCTTGCAAATTATACCTACCCTCGAAGAAACATTTGAGCTAGTATTTATGGATGCAGATAAGGAAAACTACAGCGCTTATTACGATCTAATCATCGATAAGCTTCCGCATGGTGCAGTCATTATTGCAGATAATGTACTTTGGAGCGGCAAAATATTGGACCACAAAGAGCTAGCTAAAGATAACGATACGAAGGAGTTAGATGCCTTTAACAAAAAAGTACACGATGACCCGCGTGTAGAAAATATTCTACTACCAATTAGGGACGGTCTAATGGTAGTCCGAAAACTATAACACAAATTTTATCCTACATTTCCTGAATATGCTTAACTATTTAGGTTAGACTTAGCAGCTAGAAAATTGCAGGTTATCTTAAAAGTTATATATTTGCCTAACGAACGTTAGTTTGTGAGTAAAAATGACCGAACGCAAGAGAGAAATTTTAGCCGCTTCCCAAAACGTACTTAAAGAAAAAGGGTATGCAGCTACTTCTGTGCGCGATATTGCCAAAGCCCTATCGATGGAGCCCGCAAGTTTATATTCTCACTTCAAAAGCAAAGAAGATATTCTTAAAATTACGTGTTTTGACATGGCCGATAAACTAGAGATAGGTATTGCCGAAGTCAATGACATATACTTTAACGCAGAAGAAAAACTTCGAACGGCTATCAATCTTCATGTAAAGGTTCTCACTCAAAATCTAAATTCTGCCATGATCTTTATCCGCGATTGGCGAAACTTAACAGGCAAATCTTTGGATCAATTTATACTTAAACGAAATGCCTATGAAGCAGGATTTAGAGAAATTGTCCAAACAGGCATTAACGAAGGGATTTTTAATGAAACCGACAAAAAATTTGCCGCATTAACCATTTTAAGCAGCGTAAACTGGATTGTAGAGTGGTACAAAGAAGATGGATCACTTTCCTCCGAACAAATTGCCACTAAATTGAGTGATTTTATTTTAAGCGGTTTGAAAAAAGACACAGTATAACACAGTATAATTACTATAACGATAACATATAATACCTAAAACATGTACGGTAACGCATATATAGACCCAAACGAGAAATTCTCATCTGAAGAAGAAACTCCAGAATTATTGGCTGCTTTTCAAGCTAGAATTGATGCAGGTGAAAAAATTGAACCCCAAGATTGGATGCCTGCCATGTATCGCAAGCAACTTATCCGAATGATTGAGCAACACGCTCATTCTGAAATAATTGGTTCGCTTCCTGAAGGCACATGGATTACACGTGCACCTGGCTTTAGAAGAAAATTAGCGCTTATGGCTAAGGTACAAGATGAAGTTGGGCATGCCCAATTATTGTACTCTGCCGCCGAGACACTAGGTAAAAGCCGCGAAGACATGATGAACGACCTTATTACCGGTAAATCAAAGTATAGCAATATCTTTAACTATCCTGCTCTAACTTGGGCAGATAGCGCTGTTATTGCTTGGTTAGTAGATGCAGGCGCCATAGTAAATCAATTAGCAAACAGTAAAGGATCTTATGGACCGTACTGCCGTGCGCTGGAGCGTATCTGTTACGAAGAGTCATTTCACTTAAAATATGGTCACGATAATGTTGTGCATTTAGCAACAGGAACTAAAAAACAACGAGAAATGGTACAAGCTGCAATGACACGATGGTGGACGCCTCTTATGCACTTTTTTGGCCCTAGCGACAAAGCTTCCGTACACTCAGATACCTTAATGAGATGGAAGGTGAAAATGGCAAGTAATGATGCCATGCGCCAACAGTTTATGGACATGTATATTCCTAAGATATGGGACCTTGGATTAACGCTACCTGATCCATTACTGAAGAAAAATACAGAAACAGGACTTTGGGACTACACAGAGCCTGATTGGGAAGAGTTTAAGCGCGTAATCAACGGAGATGGACCTTGTAATGCCGAAAGACTTGCCGTGCGTCGTATGGCTGAAGAAAACGGAAAATGGGTTGCTAGAGCGATTAATAATGAAGAGGCCGAGCACGTTAGACCTTTTGCCTAACTATAATCTATCACAAGGATAAAATCAGCAAGGATGGCAACAGAAGATCAAACCGCAATCGAATCATTAGATCCGCGTATAGGCAGAGCTCATCTTTCGGGCGGCAACCACGAGGATATGACCGGACTACTTCATTTTCAAACCTATGAGGTATTTCATCAAAATAAACGTGGCGCGCAACATAAACACGTAGGTATTGTACACGCCCCTAATTCAGATATGGCATTGTTATACGCCAAGGAGCAATTCGCCAGAAGAGAGCAAACAGCCAATATTTGGGTAGCACCAAGTAGCTGCATCGCTGCGACGGAATATGCCGATGATGATATATTTACCACTACACCCGAAAAATTATACCGTAACCCTGCTACGTACAAGGTAATGGATAGAATACAAGCATTTAAAGAACGAGGTATGACTCCTTCTGATGAAGCTTAATTAGCTTAATTACACAACTTTTTTACGTAGTGCAAAACGCACTTTATTTTACCGATAACAAAGAATCAATGAACAACATAGACGCTTTAAAAGAATTACTATATAAAATGGCTGACGACCAACTTATCCTTGGTCATAGAAATAGCGAATGGAACGGTCTTGGGCCCATTTTGGAGGAAGATATTGCTTTCTCGAGTATGGCTCAAGATAAAATGGGACAAAGCGAACATTTATACAATTTATTAAACCAATTAGGTGAAGCCGATGCGGATACGGTTGCATTTACACGAAATGCACCGCAATTCCATTGTAGTCATTTAGTCGAGCTTCCAATTGGAGGGTATGACTTTAGTTTGATACGTCATTTTCTATTTGATTTTGCCGAGTATTTGCGTTTCGAAGCGTTAAAAACATCTGCCTATCAACCGCTTGCTCAAGTAGCTAAGAAATTTTTTGGTGAGGTAAAGTACCATACCATGCATGCAAATACCTGGGTTTACCAATTGGGGCACGGCAACGAAGAAAGCAACAGCAAAATGCAAGAATCATTAAACTTTGCTTGGAATTACGCCTTAGGTATGTTTGAACCCGGTCCAGCAGAAGAAATGCTGATCAATGAAAATATATTTATAGGAGAGGAAGCTCTTCAAGCAAAATGGCTTGAGGTAGTCATACCACTGTTAGAAAAAAGTAACCTAGTAATCCCTGAGCAATCCAGTTGGGCACCTATCTATGGCGGAAGAATAGGCAATCATACTGCTCACTTGCAACCACTTCTCTCAGAGATGACCGAAGTATATAGCATCGATCCTAGCGCTGACTGGTAAAATGAAGATAACACCAGCGTTTATTCGTAATGAATTAAAACAGGTAAAAGACCCTGAGATACCAACCATTTCTATCGTGGATTTAGGAATTGTTACAGGTATAGAAGTAAGCGAAAACAACGCTATTCATATAACGCTTACACCCACTTTTGCTGGCTGTCCGGCTCTTAGAATGATGGAAGACATGGTAAAAGAGCATTTGGGTAAGATTGAAAATCTAGGTGAAATAACCGTAAAAACCAGTTTTGAAACAACTTGGACCACTGACTTAATTTCTGATGAAGGGCACGCCGCTATAAAACAACATGGCCTTGCTCCACCGATGCGCAATTGTGCGCACATAAGTATGGAAATACTGGAAGCAACTAGTTGTCCTTATTGCGACAGTAACGATACTAAAATGAAAAGCCCTTTTGGTCCAACGCTATGCAGAAGCTTGCACTACTGCAATAACTGTAAGCAAGCCTTTGAAGGTTTTAAGCCAGTATAAGTCAAGAATTAGAAGGATTCTCTGATTCACTTCTAAAAATCAATATTTAGTTCACCTTTGTAGAAGATTAATTGCAAATGAATTTCAATCAAATCTTGTCGGCCTTTCTAATTCTATTCGCTGTAATTGACGTAATTGGTTCCATACCTCTGATTATAGCTATAAAAGAAAAAACTCCCATACGTCCAGCATTAGCTACTTTAGTTTCAGGCGTAATCATGATTGCTTTTCTGTTCTTAGGAGAGAAATTGCTTTCTTTTATAGGCGTCGATATAAAATCATTTGCGGTAGCAGGAAGTATACTCATGGGATTTATTGCGTTTGAAATGCTTCTAGGTGTTCAGATTTTTAAAGAAGATGATGACGCTGATACTGCATCTGCATCAGTAGTTCCTTTGGCATTTCCACTTCTGGCAGGAGCGGGCACATTAACCACTATTATCTCCATCAGAGCGGAGTACGAAATCATCAATATTATATTAGCAATTGTGCTTAATATGATTGTGATTTATGGTGTGCTCAAATCCGTAAACTTCATTCAGAAAATTATTGGTAAGGCTGGAACTAAAATATTAAACAAAGTGTTTGGTATAATCCTTTTGGCGATTGCCGTCAAGCTTTTTAGTGCTAACGCAAAACTACTCTTCATTAACTAGACGAATGAGGGCTATTTGTATTTGCTTTAGCTTATGGTGGACTACATCGGTCACCGCTCAATATCAACTTATTGATTCTATTAAAAGCGCATTAGATGGGAAGCCAAAATATTTCATAAGCTTTAATCATAGAAACACCATAGTTCATACCAGTCCCACTACCCTTTACGGCCTTATAGCAGGCGCTTCCTTTAGTTCTAAAGTGTCACTTTATGCTGGAGGATACGGATTTAGTGGTATTCAAGAAACCTTACTTAGGCAAAGTCGTGACTTTAAAGAAGATTCTATTTACCGTTATGTGAGCAGTAGAAATGTCAGCTTAGGGATAGAATATACGTATTACCAATTTGAAAGACTAAGTCTTACTGCTCCGCTGCAAATAGGTTTTGGAAGCGTATCTCATGAATATAAATCAGCCGATAAAACCACCCTACTTTTAAAAGAAAAATCTAAAATGGTACCCGTAGAAATGGGAACTACGGCCTACCTAGAACTGCTTCCATGGGTAGGAATCAGAGGCGGTTTTGGCTACAGGTTACAGCTTGGAAAGAAAGCGGCATTTCAGTATTCTTCTCCATACTACAGCCTTGGCGTTTCGATACTGCTAGAGCAGATTTACAAGGATGTAAAAAAGAAATTAGAATCGTAAAACCCTTATTTATTTTTTCTTTTCAGGCTCTACTACTCCTTGCTCTTCAAGTAAAAACTGAATCGTATTGGCGATATCATGTGCCCCTATTTTTTTAAAACGAATGTTTTTATCTTTATCTAAAACGAAGATTTGAGGTGTGGTTCGTATGTTATAGTATTCTCTAAATTTATCGTCTCCAAATGCGTTACCTACGTTGATAAAACCATATTTCTCCTCCGCTAACCTTTTTTTCCAACCCTCCCAGTCTCCTTGCGTGTACACCGCATAAATTTCAAAATGTTCATTCGTCATACTGTCGTACATTTCTTTTATGATAGGCATTTCTTTTTTACAATGCCCACAATTGATATCCCAAAAAACCAATACAGTAACCGGTTTATTGATAGCCTGCATACTTATTCTTTTGGTAAACGTAGTATCGGGCATACTCATTTCAGGAGCTAGAATGTCACAAAGAGTTGGTTCCATTTTGTTGCTCTCTTCACACATTTTTGCGACGTAAGAAGAATCTGCCCAAAATGCCTTTCCTGCACAGTAATAATTTTTAGCCATGTGCCAAAGCGCCTTATCCATACACATATACTTAGATTCCTCAAAGTAGCGTAATAAATAATGTATCGTGTATTTGTATTGCTCTTTACTTCCCCCTTTTTCGATTTTAGCAATCAAGGCATCTGCCATTGCAATGGCAGAATCCGGAACAGGAATCATGTAATTATCAAAATAATCCTTTAGTTTATTGTGAAAAACAGGAGATAACATCAATCCGTCTTCCGCCATTGTAACATTATCCCAGTAATGCTCTCTCATCCAAAGATACTGATTTTTTCTTGCCTCTTCCTTGTCGATATTCTGATCTAATTCTATAGCCTTAACCTCTTCCATTGCTAAGTATAATCTGCCAATGAATAGAGTGGGATTTGATTTTGCTATGGCGCTACGTTTGGCAGACACCACAGTGCTAATATTTTTTAGTTGTTCACTAAGTTCTTTTTTGACAGCCTCGTTGGTTTCTGCATCATAATTTTTCTTTAACTGCGACCCTAAAATACCTTGTTCTACTGCTAACTTATTGAATTCAAAAAAGAGTTCATTTTCTCTTGAACCTTTGCTCGTAGTAACCTTTGGACTAAGCGTGGTATCCGTTGTAAAGAAATACTTCATTTGATTTTCATCTGCAGAAACTAAGATTTCAAAATAGTTCTTCTGAGGCAATACGACCAAGTAGACTCCTGTTTTAAGTTTTTCTTTACCAATAAAATGAAAGACTCCATTTTTACATTCCGATGTATCCCTTAAATATTGCTTATCGCCAAAGTGATTTGCTAGCAGTAACTCGTCATCACACGACAAACCATTAATAGTCACAGCGATATCATACTGAGCGAAAGCACTTGAGCAAAAGAAAAGGCCCACTAGTAAAGTCAACTTTTTTATCATTTTTTTGATTGGTATTATTTTGTACAAATATAGCAACGCAAAGACGTTAATAAAATGCTTAACGTTGCGCAGAACTTTCACATTTATACAAAAATGGTGCCGAACAATACTTCCTTTTTTGAAAATGTCTATGAGGTTGCAAGACTCATACCCATAGGACGTGTAACTAGTTATGGGGCTATTGGGGCCTATTTAGGATCTGCCAAATCTGCCCGCATGGTAGGCTGGGCAATGAATAACGCACATCACCAAAAACCTTCAGTACCCGCGCACAGAGTAGTAAATCGAAATGGAATGCTTACAGGTAAGTTTCATTTTGCCTCTGCTACTGCTATGCAACATTTACTTGAAGCAGAAGGAATTGAGGTAAAACATGACCAAATAGTGAATTTTTATTCCCATTTTTGGGATCCTCAAGAACATTTGAAAATAACGCATAAATGAAAAAATATGGTCTCCTTATATCCTTACTATTATTAAGTAGTATAAGTTTTGCTCAACATAAAAAAGACGAAAAACTCGTAAGTTTAAAATTGGGTTTTAGTACTACAGGATTACTACTCAATGCACTTGGTAAAGTTGACTTAACAAGTCAGGATTCGTTTACTATCGGTAACATATCTACGTCTAGTAGGCCTGCGCTATCTGCTACATTTGATTATAGTCTTACAGACCGTTTTAGTCTTGGGGGCATTTTTTCGCATCAAGTTTTTTCAGGTATTATAAAGGATTACACAGGTGTTGTCGGAGGAAAAACCATTGGGATAGATCAACTAGATTTTAAGTTAAACAGGACTTACTTTGGGGTTATTCCTAAAATCCATTGGGCTATCGACAATGAAGACTTAGATATTTATTCAGGAATTCGTGTAGGTTTCCTTGTATGGACCAGCGATGTGAATGTTAATGAGCAAGATTTTAAAGCACTAGACGCATTCAAAGGTGGACGTCTTGCGCTTGGTATAGTACCCCTAGGTGCTTCAGTCTATCTTAATCAGAATCTTGGCGTAAATTCAGAGATTTCCATAGGAGCTCCGTATGTATTCAATATAGGTGTTAACTATAGATTTTAACCCGGGAAACTCAGAATCTCCATCCCCTTGTTTCTGTCCCTGTACCTACTTAAACTATTTTTTTCGTTCAATCACGTAATCTACCAGCGCCTTTAGATATTCCGTTGACGAAGCTGTAGTTACACTTTCAAGTATGTTTTCTGCCTTTTTTTTATAATCGAGCATTTGTTCTTGGGCATATTCTATTCCTCCTTTTTCCCTCACAAAAGCAATTACTTGATTGATTTCATCCTTCGATTTTTTATCTTTTTTAATGATTTTTATAATCGCCCTTTTCTCACTTTTATCCGCATGACGAAGCGCATAAATAAGTGGAAGCGTCATTTTCTTTTCAATGATATCAATCCCGGTGGGCTTACCCACTTTATTATCGCCGTAATCAAATAAGTCATCTTTAATTTGAAAAGCGATACCAATAGCCTCTCCCATTTCAATAATTTTAGCGACCGATTCTTCATCTGCACTGGCGCTATGTGCACCTATTCCGCAACAACTAGCAAGTAATGAAGCCGTTTTCTTGGTGATAATATCAAAATAAACTTCTTCTGTTATATCCAGCTTACGAGCCTTTTCCATTTGTAGAAGCTCTCCTTCACTCATTTGTTCTACTGCGGTTGACAGTATCTCTAGTGCTTTAAAATCTTTATTTTTAAGGGATAGCAATAAACCTTTAGAAAGGAGATAATCACCTACCAAAACAGCCACTTTATTTTTCCATAGTGCATTTATAGAAAAGAAACCACGACGGGTATTTGCTTCGTCTACTACATCATCATGCACCAAAGTAGCGGTGTGCAGGAGTTCTACCAACGCAGCTCCTCTATAGGTAGCCTCATTTATATCTCCAAAAAGTTTTGCGCAGTGAAGCACAAGCAAAGGTCTCATTTGTTTACCCTTACGTTTTACAATGTAATTCATAATGGTATCTAGTAATGGGACTTTACTCTTAACACTATCTTTGAATCGCGCTTCAAAGATTTTAAGCTCCTCTTGTATGGGGGCTTTTATATAGGCGACACGATCTGCCATGTTTTAGATTGGTGCAAGGTACTATCCAAAAACAAAAAAAGAGAGCAATTGCTCTCTTTTTTAAATTCGATAACTTTTTGTAATATTAGTCTTTAGCTGCTTTAGCTGCAGTATAACTTAGTTTTAGTGCGTTTACCTTTCTAAGCTCT
>CAMDCQ010000040.1 GCA_945890595.1 Chitinophaga pinensis | reverse complement strand
CAAACAAGTATAGATGGTTTGACAGGCCCACAGGTAACCGAACTTTATAACAAAGTTGTAAAAGTAGAAGTGGTGAATGCGAAAGGAGTGGCGGTACAAGAAGATGAGGCTAAAATTTCTACATTTAAAGAATATAAAAAGCCAATAGCAGATAGAATATTACCTGTATATGTAGTAGGTAAAAAAGACAATCCTGCAGAAGTAGAATCGTTTGTGCTACCAACCTATGGTAATGGATTATGGGATAATATATGGGCGTATGTGGCTATAGATGGTGATGCTGAAACTATACAAGGTATCGTTTTTGACCATAAGGGTGAAACCGCAGGTCTAGGTGCTCGTATCAATGATGCTGATATTCAAGGTCGTTTTATAGGAAAAAAATTAGCGTTCGAATCTTCCTCTGTTAATGCACCAGACTTTCAAAAAGGCGAGGGTACTAACTATGATAGCGATCCACAAAAGGTAGATGGTATTAGTGGGGCAACTATCACTGCAAAGGGTGTAAACTCTATGCTAGACGAGTATATGACCTTATATCAACCATACTTAACCTCTAAAAAAGTAACAAAATGAGCACAGAAGTAATAGAAAAAACGGTCAAAGAGAAAGAAGCTTTACTTTCTAAGAAACGTAAAGCGTTAGTAACTAATCCACTAGATAGTGACAATCCAGTTACAATACAAATTTTAGGAATATGTTCTGCATTGGCAGTTACTATAGCTATGAAAGGAACGCTTATTATGGCTTTCGGATTACTTTTTGTGGTTGTAATGTCCAATATAGTGATTTCTGCCATGAGGAACACCATCCCAAATAGAATCAGAATTATTGTTCAATTGGTTGTGGTGGCTACGTTGGTTGCTGCATTAGATCAAGTGTTGAGAGCTTATGTATATGAGCAATCTAAATCACTTTCGGTATTTGTGGGGCTTATTATTACCAACTGTATAGTAATGGGTAGGCTAGAAGCCTATGCCATGGGAAATAGACCATGGGATTCAGCGTTAGACGGGTTAGGCAATTCTTTAGGCTATGCTTGGATTATTATAGTGATAGCATTCATAAGAGAGCTTTTTGGAGCGGGTAAGATATTCGGTTTTCAAGTTTTAGCTAAAGATTGGTATGTAGCTAATGGTTTCTTTGCAACTCCAGCTGCTGCGTGTATTATCTTGGGCCTAATTATTTGGGGTCTTCGTGCTCGTAACGGATATTCAGAGGATTAATAATTAAAATACAACATTTTTAAAAATGGAAAATTTATTAAACATATTCATAAAATCAATTTTCGTAGATAATATGATTTTTGCGTACTTTTTAGGTATGTGCTCATTTTTGGCGGTATCTAAAAAGTATAAAACAGCGGTAGGCCTTGGTGCAGCCGTTATATTTGTTCTTGCTGTTACAGTGCCTCTTAACTGGTTGGCATACACTTATTTAGTAAAAGAAGGAGCCTTAACTTGGCTTAGTCCTGATCTTGCTGGTGTAGATTTGGAAGTAATAAAGTTCATCATATTTATTGCCATAGTAGCAGCCTTTGTACAATTAATAGAAATGGTGGTTGAAAAATTTTCTCCATCGTTATATAATGCACTTGGTATATTCTTACCACTTATAGCGGTTAACTGCTCTATTTTAGGTGCGGCTTTGTTCTTGCCTACGAGAGATTACAACTTAGCAGAAGCTACCACTTTTGGAATAGGTTCAGGTGTGGGATGGTTCTTAGCAGTAGTTTCTCTTGCAGCTATAAGAGAAAAAATGGCATATAGTGATGTGCCAAAGCCATTAAGAGGATTAGGAATTACGTTTATCATCGTAGGCCTTATGGCTCTTGGTTTTATGAGTTTCGCAGGTTTTAAACTTCCATTTTAATTATATTATCGAATTATGATTTTAGCAATGAATCAAACAGTTGTTCTGTTATCCGCACTAGTTTTTAGCCTAGTTATTATTGTTTTAGTAGCTATGCTTGTGGTAGCAGCTAAGAGATTAGTAAACTCAGGAGCAGTAAAACTCACCATAAATGGAGAAAGAGAAGTTGAAGTTGAAGCTGGCGGTACACTTTTAGGTGCATTACAACAAGCGAACTTATTTTTACCTTCTGCCTGCGGTGGCGGTGGAACATGCGCGATGTGCAAATGTCAAGTTATGTCTGGCGGTGGAGATATACTTCCAACCGAGACAGGTCATATTAAACGTAAAGATCAACAAGATCATTGGAGACTCGCTTGCCAAGTTAAGGTAAGAGAAAATATGGTAGTTGAAGTTCCAGAGGAAGTATTTGGGATTAAAAAATGGGATTGTACAGTGGTTTCAAACTACAATGTTGCCTCATTTATCAAAGAATTTGTGGTGCGACTTCCAGAAGGTGAGCATCTTGACTTTGAGGCAGGAGGATATATTCAAGTAGACGTTCCCGCTATTGAGGTTGATTTCAGCACTATTGATATAACCGCTCATCCAGAGTTAGTAGCTTTGGGTAGAGATCCTATGGATTTCAAATCTGAGTGGGATAAATACGCTCTTTGGGACCTTAAAATGGTAAATGATGAGCCGATATTTAGAGCATACTCTATGGCAAATCACCCTGCTGAAGGAAATATCGTAATGCTTAATATACGTATTGCCACTCCACCATGGGATAGAAAAAATAACAAGTGGATGGACGTGAATCCTGGGATTTGTTCTTCTTATGTTTTTGGATGTAAACCAGGAGATAAAGTTACAATTTCGGGTCCTTACGGTGAGTTCTTTATAAAAGAAACAGAAGCAGAAATGCTCTATATAGGCGGAGGTGCTGGAATGGCGCCTATGCGTTCTCATCTTTTTCATTTATTCCACACGTTGAAGACGGGTAGAAAAGTGACGTATTGGTATGGAGGAAGAAGCAAGAGAGAGCTATTTTATTTAGATCACTTCAATAAGATTGCTGCAGATTTTCCTAACTTTAAGTTTTTTATCGTATTGTCGGATGCTATGCCAGAAGATAATTGGGTAGCCAAGACTGACGTTAATGATACTGTAGGTGATGGATTTTCAGGATTCGTACATCAAGCCGTAATCGATCAGTATTTGAGTAAACATGAGTCACCTGAGGATATTGAATTCTATTTCTGTGGTCCTCCGATGATGAATCAAGCGGTACTAAAAATGTGTGATGATTGGGGTGTTCCACCAGAAAACGTTGCATTTGACGATTTTGGCGGGTAATTAATTCAATAAAAATTCAGATGAATTTAAATTATAAAACGAAAGGCAGAGTAATCTGCCTTTTTTTTGTGTTAGCAATTCTTGGGTCTTGCAGTAGTGATAAGAAAATAGTTACCCAGAGAATTGAAGGTAATGCGATTGGGACAACATATCATATTTCCTATTTGGGAGATGAGATTGCTGATTTATCCCAAAAGATTGACTCGATAACGTATGCGGTAAATCACGGATTATCCACGTATCAAGTTAATTCGATGGTAACAGCGTTCAATTCAAATTCTGATTCTATTTGGAAAATCCCTACAGAGAATGCTCATTTTTCTAACGATATGCAGCATTTTATCGAGATGCTGACTTTATCTAAAACGATTACTCAAGAAACGTTAGGTGCTTTTGATCCATCTGCAGCATCACTTTTTGAAGTCTATAACAGGGCTAAGAAAGAAGGTGTATTTATGAAAGATTCAGATGTTGAAGAGTGCAAAAAGCATCAAGGAATGGAAAAAATACAGTTTGATGAAAAGGGTAATCCCTATAAACTAGATTCTCTTGTTGCAGTTAATTTTAATGCTATAGCCAAGGGTTACTTAGTAGATATTATAGCGCTTTATCTGGAGACCAACGGGGTTACGGATTTTATGGTAGAGGTGGGCGGAGAACTTAGAGTGAAAGGTAAGAATGAAGAAGGAACATTTTGGAAGGTGGGCGTAAATACACCAATAATCAAAGCAAATCCTTCAGACTTCTTCACTGTCCTGGAGCTTGAGAACGTATCTTTAGCCACAAGTGGGAATTATCAAAACTTTTATGAAGTTAATGGAACTATAATTGGTCACACCATAGATCCTAGAAGTGGTAAGCCGGTTATAAATAAATTGAAAAGTGCAAGTGTGCTGCACGATTATTGTGCCGTTGCAGATGCGTATGCTACAGCTTGTATGGTATTGGGTTTGGATGAAGCAACTAAGCTTATAAAAGCAAATAAGAGCCTTTCAGCCTATTTTATTTATGACGATGGAACTTCACTTAAGGGCGTGTACGTAGAATAAAGGTTAAAAAGCGTATTCATTGATAACGCAGACCAGAGAAAACCTCACCCTAATATGTTTTGCTAGAATAGATTAGAACAAAAAATAATCGCTTACTTTGTTTTACTTTATTAAAAAGCATGAATGAACTAGCCAAAAATGTAGCCGAACGCTTTATGCGTTATGTACAAATAGATACGCAAAGTGACCCAAGCAGCGTCTCGTTTCCAAGTACCGAAAAGCAGAAAAATTTAAGTAACATACTGGTAGAAGAATTATTGTCTGTAGGTGTTAGTGATGCCTATATGGATGAACATGGTTATGTGTTTGGTACGTTGCCGAGCACTTCAGCTAAAGAGAATATCGAGACAATTTGCTTCTGTTCTCATGTGGATACAGCGCCAGATTGCAGCGGGACAGACGTTAGGCCCATACTTCATGCTAATTATCAAGGTCAAGATATCATCTTGCCAGATGATACTACTCAGGTTATTACCATCGCGCAACATAAGTATTTGTCAGAGCGTATCGGAGACGATTTAATTACAGCGAGTGGGAAGACGCTCCTTGGAGCAGACGATAAAGCTGGGGTGGCCATCATAATGCAACTAGCGGCAGAATTGGTAAACAATCCAACAATTAAGCACGGGGATATCCGAATTCTATTTACACCAGATGAAGAAGTAGGAAGGGGAGTAGAAATGCTAGACATGAAAAAACTGAATGCCGATGTTGGATATACTTTAGACGGAGGGCCGAGAGGCTCACTCGAAGGTGACACGTTTTCGGCGAACGCTATGACTATTACATTTCACGGTATAAGTGCACACCCAGGGTATGCAAAAGGTAAAATGGTGAATGCAGTAAAAGTTATTAGTCATTTTATGGAATCCTTACCGGCAACAGGTTTTTCGCCAGAAACAACGAGTGGTTCTGAAGGATTTGTTCATCCCTATAACTTGAAAGGGCAGTTGGAAACAGCGAGTGTTGATTTCTTAATACGAGATTTTACTACGGCTAATTTGGAGAATCACCAGGCCGTATTGATTGAACTAGCTGACGCAACTATTGCCCATTTTCCGGGTGCTCGATATGAAACATCGGTAAAAGAACAATATCGCAATATGCGTGAAGTGCTAAATACCAAACCTTATATAGAAGAATATGCCGTAGAGGCAATGCATCGTGTGGGCATAAAACCAAGACAAGACCTTGTTCGTGGTGGTACTGATGGCTCTCGCTTATCCTTTATGGGTTTACCCTGTCCTAATCTTTTTACCGGTGAAATGGCCATACATGGTAAGCATGAATATGTGAGCGTGCAAGACATGGAAGCAGCTATCAAAACCTGTATCGAGTTGGTGCAGGTGTACGAAGAGAAGGCGTGATACATGGAACACTACATTTATTTTTTACTCGTTAAGCATAAATGAGATATTCGCTACTACTCTTTGCTCTAATACTTGCAGGCGTTTCCAGTGCGCAACGTTCATTTGAACTTTTTGGGGAATCGAAATACTTATATACGAATGTGCGCCAAGTACTCGGTGTTTCCTATAAAGTAAATACCTACAACCACTCGTTATACCTTAGCTATGACAAAGCGGGCTCTGATCAGCGAAACGTAGGAGTAGGATATCAGTTGGGTTACACCTTGGCCAGTGGATGGGGTATAGATGCAACTATACAGGGTAGATTTGGAGAATTCCATACGGGCTCCAAAGATATTGGTGGGCTGGTTGTTTCGTGTCACGGAAAATTCGTGCTGGAGGAAGGCATTGGATTACACTATCAGCTCAAACGGAAATTTTTAAACGATAGATTAACTGTTCAGCCGTTTGTGCGTATAAGCTTTGCACAAGGTTTTGATCAAGTAGAAGAATTAGAAAATTTACCGTTTAGTTACGAGTGTGATGTCCCTTTACGCGATGTTTCGTATCCTTATCTAGGCTTGCAATATAGATTTAGGTTAACGAAGTAGCTTATTATAAATTGAATGAAAATAAGTGGATAATGTACTTTATAAGTTAAGAATAGCGTTCGCACAACATCATATATAAACTCATGACAGAGATTTTCAAGGTTGAGAACCTTAAAAAGAAATTTAACCGATCCGGGTTTCAACTATCCGTAGATCAGCTCTCGCTATTAGCAGGTTCAATAACGGGGGTTGTTGGAGAAAATGGAAATGGTAAAACCACATTACTTGATATTATAGCGGGAGAAACCAAAGCCAATGGTCAATTTCACTATTTTGGAATTGAAGCAAATAGCCATACCAATTGGTTAGAATTAAAAAACAATATTGGTTTTATCCCCCAGCGTATACCAAGGTGGTACGGTACACTAGAGCAAAACTTGGTAATAAAAGCTGCCTTAGAAGGTATTTCTGCCGGCAATATTGATGGAGAGTTGGACAAGTTATTAGATTTTTTAGGTTTGCAAGAATATCGAAAACTTAATTGGACTGAGATATCGACAGGATATAGGCTTCGATTTGAGTTAGCTCGAATTCTTATAGGCAATCCCCGATTATTGGTTTTGGATGAGCCACTAGCTAATCTAGACATAAATACACAACAGAAATTTCTTTCTGATTTAAAAAAATTATTAGCGAAAAAAGACTATCCATTAGCTGTAATTCTTAGTAGTCAACAATTGCATGAAATAGAATCTGTGGCAGACCAAATGCTATTTATTAAAAAGGGAGAAGTGTTGTATAACGGAAATTTAGCCAATATAGCTCTAGACGAAGAGCATGTGTACGAGCTCCAACTTAATGATAGAGAAGGGCATGATACAGAAGCGTACTTTGATAGTATGGGATATAAGGTATGTATTGTAGGTCCTTATTACCAAATAACTACGAATCAATCCGTTTCTATATTTTTAAAGACTCTGAGTGATAGCGACATGGAGATTAAATATTTTAGGAATTTGAGTAACTCAACTAAACGATTTTTTAATAACTGATGCTTCAAAGATTTAAAAACTGGGATGTTCGTATAAGCAAGTCTTATCCGAAAATATGGATTCTTGGAGTTCATATTTATCTTCCTATATTAACCATAATCGCATTAACTTTTTATGCCTTTGGGTGGGCTTATAACATAACGGATATGCCGCCTATGAGAGAAGTAAATGATTATGGATATGGCCTACTTCAATTTGCGATTTTGCCAATGCTTCTGGCAGGAATTATATATTTTATACGGCAAATTAAATTCAACTCTTTGCGTGTACACCACCATTTGCCCTATAAAAATCCCTACTTAAGTTTTATAACGTTCGTGATTGTATTTTTTATCATTACAGCAACGCCATTTCTAGCTGGGGTAGGAATGTATCATAAGTTTAGTAAACAGATAGATGAACGTCAATTTATTGAAGACCTGTCGATATTAAACAAAGGATATTCTCACTTTTATCAAAAGGAGTTCACAGGGGTAGTATATGCAGCATCAGTAAGCGATGTAAGTGATAGTGTGGAAGTTCAATCTCCAGAAGGGAAGCAAACTATTGTAGAGACGTATAGGTTAGATAAAGCCACAGGTAATCTCATTCTTTATAGAGAAATAGCTCATAGCGAGGTAGATGGCAATTATATCGGAGATACATCGTTGCAATGTTATGCGCGCTATGGTTGGGATACCATAAGTGTGGCTCAAGCTCATCAAGAAATGCACGATTTTATAGATGCTGCACCCCGATACTATGGTGAAATCAAGGATAAGGATGTTCAAAAAATTTTCACACAGCATATCTTGCATGTTGCCAAGTTTAGAGACACAGAAGATTATAATAGTCCGGATTTTAATCAAATTGGGGATAGAAATCGTTTTGAAAGTACGTTAGGGACATATTCAGCAGTAATTACCAAGGATGACGTATTAATAGGTTCCTCATTAGGATTTTGGCTTTATTATATTATCTTTTCTCTTAGTGTGAGTACTATTTTATTTATAGTATGTTCCGTGAGAATAATAGATTTTGGTTGGTCAATGCTTGTTGTAGCTCTTACGGGAATGTTTGTGATGATTGCCAACGGACTGCTCACTGTATTTCGCTGGTTACCTTCCAATACAGAGATTCAGTTTAACCTAATTCTTATTACGGTTCTTGTCGTTATCTTTATGTTGTTAATAAGAGCCAAATGGCTAAAATCAAGTATAAGTAAAGTGTTTACAATTGCGTTGCAGTTATTACTTCCGGCCACTGTTTTTGCTTATTTCGGACTATTTGATAATTTGCATGATTGCCCTTATCGCGGAGAAAATTGGGCGGAACAGTGCAAAGATTTTGAATATTTCACCAATACAGATTACTATTTAACGGCCTATGGGATTTGTGTTTTGGCTAGCCTATTCGGGGTATATGTTTTTAATCGCATTTATATCCGACAATACGTCCATCCAAAACAACAGTAGACGTTAACAGATATCGAGGAAGCAGAATAAAATTAAGCAGGGGCCTCTTCGCTCTTACATTCTTCGGTAGGCATTGCTCCACACATGGTGCACGCAACTCCTTCTTCTTGCATCATCGGGTTTTTACCCGCACAACCTCCTCTGACTTCTCCATTTTTTACTAAAAAAAGTCGAACGGACATACCTATTAAGGCGATGGCTAAAAGGGTGAGAATTAATCCAAGTACTACTAGAAATTGCATGACGCAAAGGTATTCGATTAAACATAATATAACCGGTCATTTTGCCGATACATCTGTCATATTTACCGACGAAAATGGTAAGGTAACTTTTTGGCACTATATTCGTAAAACTAAAATTAGTAATCGTGCAAAGTCACTTTATGCTTAAAAGACCAAAATTTATACCGAAATCAACCTTAGTTATTATTGCACTTGTGGTGCTTAACCTTATTGTTTTTCTGGCCGTTTCGTCTGGTATAAACATAAGTCACAAGCACAGGACTACAGATAACATAATAACGAATGCAGACGATAATAACTACTTCAAAGCAGGCGTTAATGTACTGGATTGGAGTTACGCTCTTCTTCGGTATTTTAATAAATAAGAGGTTAGTAGATATTTAGCTGACATTTAGCCTAGCTATGGCCAATATCTTATTTCTTGTTTTACCTTTGGTTTGAATAAAATGGAGCACACCGTTAAGTCATTTATTAACAGCACCCAGTACAAGCAACTCACGAAGTATAACCTTCATCATGTTTTACTTTGGCTGGTTTATTTTATGTTTTGGGTCTATGTGCTTAGTCCCGGAAGTAGCACGTTAGATTTTTATATCAACTCATTCGTCATTGTAACTATTCATGCATTGGTGAGTTATTTTAATATCTACTTTCTCTTTCCTGTCTTTTTACAAAAAAGGGATTATTTAAAGTATTTTGCAGCAATATCACTCACTATTTCTCTTGGAACCTTTTTAGAGTCGGGTGCTTTTTTAGCCCTAAATACCATTGGTCCAGAGGATAAATTATCGCTACTCTCCCCGCGCTTTTTATTGACGACTGCTATGGCTATTATTTACACAACGGCGATTACCATGAGTCTGAAATTGGTGAAACATTGGTACGAGAAAGAACGTCTTGCTAAAGTGTTAGAGACGTTAAATGCCGAGACCGAATTGAAGTACCTTAAATCACAAATTAATCCGCATTTTCTGTTCAATAGTTTAAATAGTATTTATGCGTTATCACTTCAAAAATCTGATTTCACACCGGATTTAATTTTAAAACTTAGTGATATTTTGCGTTATCTGTTATACGAAGGGAGTGAAAAAAAAGTAAGTTTAACGCAAGAGATAAAGTATTTAAGGAGTTACTTGGAGCTTGAAAAGGTTAGGCATGGAGATCGCATGGATTTGCAAATTGAAATACAAGGAGAAACAGATTCATGTGAAATAGCCCCAATGCTACTTATCCCATTTGTAGAAAACAGTTTTAAGCATGGTTTGGGAAAGGATAGATCGAATGGTTTTGTGAAGGTCTTAATAGTTACGCATGGAGATGATTTGCATTTTGAGATAGTAAATAGTAAGCCTAGTACGGGCAGCGAAATAAGTCAGCAAGCAGGTTATCAAGGTGGGATAGGACTAATTAATGTCAAAAAAAGATTAAGTTTACTTTACCCAAAGCAACATGCGTTAGAATTGATAAGCACAGAAACTAAATTCAAAGTATCCTTAGACATAAAATTAACTTAAATTATTTAAATATGAATTGTATTGCCGTAGATGATGAACCTCTAGCATTAGACATAATAGAAGCTTATGTCAATAAACATCCTGATCTTACCTTAATAGCCCGCTGCAATAATGCAGCTGAAGCGAGCGAAGTATTAAAAAGTAGAAAAGTAGATTTAATGTTTCTGGATATACAGATGCCTGAAATTAATGGCCTAAGTTTTATTAAATCTTTAGAAGCAAAACCGCTTTTTATTCTTACTACTGCATATCCCGATTTTGCAGTTGAAGGTTTTGATCTTAATGCCTTAGATTATTTATTAAAGCCAATTGCCTATGATCGTTTTGAACGAGCTATCGAAAAGGCTAAAGAATATCAAAAGATAAAAGGTACTGAAGATGTTGCAGAAACAGACATGGAGAGTGATTTTATTTTTGTTAAAGCCAATCAGAAGCTCATTAAACTTGCCTATAATGACATTTTTTACATTGAAGCATTTGCCGACTATGTGAAAATTTACTTAGAGAATGACAAGAAAATAGTAACACTTCAAACTATGAAAAACATGGAGAAGAAATTGCCGGAAGAACTATTTAGCAGAGTACATCGATCATTCATAGTAAATAGAAATAAAGTGGCATCTTTTTCTACATCTATTTGTGAGGTGAGTCGTATTAAAATTCCTATCGGCAAAAATTACAAAGAGAACTTTATCGGTCTAATGAAAGACAATAAAATACTATAATGGATAAAAGGCTAGAAGCGTTTGGCAGGCTCCTAAACATCATGGATGATTTGCGCGAAAAATGTCCTTGGGATCGCAAACAAACTAATGAGACCCTACGTCATCTGACCATTGAAGAAACTTATGAACTTAGTGATGCTATTTTGGAGAATGATAGTGAAGAAATAAAGAAAGAGCTTGGTGATTTGTTTTTACATCTGGTTTTTTATGCTAAAATAGGGGAGGAGAAGCAGCAATTTGATGTGACAGATGTATTAAACTCAGTGTGTGAAAAACTGATTTATCGTCATCCGCATATTTATGGAGACGTAGAAGTAAAGGATGATGATGAGGTAAAACAAAATTGGGAACAACTCAAGTTAAAAGAAGGAGTTAACAAAACGGTACTTGGTGGAGTTCCCAGCTCGATGCCCAGCCTCGTAAAGGCCATGCGTATGCAAGACAAAGCAGCGCAAGTTGGTTTTGATTGGCCGAATAAAGACGACGTATGGGATAAAGTGGAAGAAGAGCTTCAGGAATTTAAAGAAGCAGAGGGCGAAGAAAAGGAAGCGGAATTTGGAGATCTTATTTTTAGCTTAGTAAACTATGCGCGTTGGCTTAAAATAAACCCTGATGATGCTTTAGAGAAGACCAATAAGAAGTTTAAACTCCGCTTTGAGGCAATAGAAGCCTATGCAACTAAAAACAGCTTGAAGTGGGAAGATATGTCGTTAGCACAAATGGATGAAATCTGGAATGAAGCCAAAAAAAATCACGTGTAAGATTAGAAGAACTTCTTCTTATTTCATTTCTAACGTCAGAGTTTTCCGCACAAACTAAACAATGTCCTTATATTTGATAGTACTATAATTCATGAAATTCAAACTCACAGTAATATTACTACTAGTGCTTTTTTTTGGAGCCAAAGCCCAATCTGTAACGTATGAAAATACCAGTTATGGTGCAGATATCCGGACGGTAATCTTACAAAAGGCGATAAGTATTTACGATCCACTTCCCTTGATAGCACTAGGTAGCAGTGAAAAGCTGAGATTATCGTTTGACATATTAAGTCCGAATAACGAGTTTTTTAACTACACCTATATTCACTGTGATCGAAATTGGCAAGAATCTTCACTCCAGCAAATGGAGTACATCAGCGGTAAGCTGATGGGAGATATTGTAGATTTCAAATATTCGACCAATACCTATCAGAAATACACGCATTATGCATTGAACTTTCCAGAAAAAGATATGGAGATTACTAAGTCGGGTAATTATATTTTAAAGATTTATCGGAATTTTGATCTGGAAGATGTGGTGTTAACACGAAGGTTTATGGTACTTGATAAACGCACTAGTGTAAGTACGAATATACGAAGTGCCACAGATCCTGAGTACCGGTTTACGCATCAAGAAGTAGATTTTTCGGTCAATTATGAAGGATTTACTATCCCTAATCCTTTTACGGATGTGAACGTTACAATTTTGCAAAATAATAGTTGGAACAATGCGATCTATAATTTGAAACCTTTGTTCGTCAATAATAATGAGCTTTCATTTAATTACGAAGACAAGAACTTATTTCCAGGAACCAATGAATTTCGATTTTTTGACATACGATCATTGCGTAATTTTAGCAATAATGTAATTAAAAAATATACAGATACGGTTCAAAATTGCGTTTTGAGACCTGACGAGCCTAGATTTCACCTAACCTATGTGCGTTGGTTAGATTATAACGGTAAGCGAGAGATTGCAAATAGCGATGGGACGAATGTCGTGGAAGATGGCGACTATGCCATGATTCATTTTTACTATAAAAGTAATGACCTTAGGGATTTAGGTGATCTTTATGTTTACGGAGAACTCACAGATTGGCAGCTAAAAGAAGAATTTAAAATGAAATACTGGCCAGATTATAAAATGTATGGTGTGTCCACGTTGCTTAAGCAGAGTTATTACAATTATCATATAGTGCTTAAAGATAATGACGGCCATATAGATTATACGATGACAGAGGGAAATCATCAAGAAACGGAGAATGATTATACCCTATTGATTTATCACAAAAATATCTATTATGGCTACGATGAGTTAATTGGGGCTGTTACCTCAAATACCAATACGATAAAATAGAAATTTTTCTTTCCATTCTCGTTTAGTAGTATATTTTCGTCTTAATTGACGTGGATAAAGATTTAGTCTATAAAATAGCGCTCACACAAATTCCGGGTATCGGAAGTGTACTGGCAAAAAACCTAATAGGGTATTGTGGCGGGGTAGAGCCTATTTTCACTAAATCTACTTCCTTTTTAAAGAAAATACCTGGCGTAGGCGATGTATTAGCTGCAAATATTAAAGGGTTTAGTGATTTTACTAAAGCCGAAAGCGAGTGTCACTTCATAGTGAGAAATGATATTAAACCTGTCTTTTTTTTAGATGCTGAGTATCCTGTAAGGCTCAAGAATATTCCAGATTGTCCTATCTTACTCTATGTAAAGGGAAATGGAAATTTGTCCCCAGAAAAATGTATCGCCATTGTAGGTACACGTAATATGACAGCCTATGGTAAGCAATTTATTAATCAGTTTATGGAAGACCTAAAACCATATAATGCAACCGTTGTAAGTGGATTAGCCTACGGTGTAGATGTTTGGGCGCATAAACAGTGTGTAAAGATGGGACTCAATACCTATGGCGTGGTAGCACATGGATTGGATAGGATTTATCCTGCTGTGCATACCAACGTGGCAACAGATATGCTAGCACACAATGGAGCTGTAATAACTGAATTTGTTTCGGGTACTACTCCAGATAGAGAAAATTTTCCCAAACGGAATAGAATTGTGGCAGGGATGGTAGATGCAGTTGTAGTAGTAGAATCGGCTATTAGTGGAGGCTCGCTGATTACGGCAGAAATAGCAAATCAGTATAATCGAGATGTGTTGGCAGTTCCAGGAAATAGTGGTGCGAAATATTCTGCGGGGTGTAATTATTTAATCAAAAGCCATAAAGCAAATCTCATTGAGGGGATTGATGATTTGGTGAGATTATTAAACTGGGATGTAAAAATAGAGAAACAAACTCAACGCCAGTTATTTGTAGAGCTAACCGATAATGAGCAAATGATTCTTGCCTTGATTCGAGAGAACAGCGAGATGGGAATAGACCAATTAATGGCTCAAGCTAATTTTAGTTCAAGTCTGTTAGCAATGACTTTATTAGAATTAGAAATGAAAAACTGCATAACTTCGCTGCCAGGTAAGCGATATCAACCCATCTACTAAATGATAAAAAAGTCAGACTTCCACTTTAATCTTACAGATGAACACATAGCCAAATATCCATTAGCTAAGAGAGATGAAAGTAAATTGCTCGTCTATCAAAATGGGACTACAACGCATGCTATTTTTAGAGACATAGGAGATTTTTTGGATAGTGATACCTTGGTAGTGATGAATAATGCCAAGGTGATTCCAGCCCGACTTTATTTTAAACGAGCAAGTGGAGCAACTATTGAAGTGTTGCTTCTAGAGCCTATTTTTCCTGCCAGTTACGAGGCAGTTTTTACTGCTACCTCAAGTTGCAAATGGAAGTGCATTATAGGTAATAGCAAAAAATGGAAGGATAATGAAGTGATTTTTTTAGCTGAGAACACATCCATCATGGGGGCAAGGTTAATAGATAGAGATGAACGTATAGTAGAATTAACGTGGGCCAGTGGAGAAAGCTTTACGCACTTGTTAGATAGGATAGGGGAGTTGCCATTGCCACCGTATCTCAACAGAGATACAGAAGCCTCGGATATTCAAACCTATCAAACCGTTTTTGCTAAAAATGCCGGTAGTGTAGCAGCGCCTACGGCGGGGTTGCATTTTACGGATCGTGTACTCAGTAGTCTTCAGGCCAAAGGTGTAGTATTAGGAGAAGTAACGCTGCATGTAGGTGCAGGAACATTTTTGCCAGTAAAAGAAGATAATGTAATGGATCACGATATGCATAGAGAGCATTTTGAGATTACAAGAGATACCCTCGATTTACTTGTATCTAAAAACAAGCGTGTATGTGTGGGCACTACGTCTATGCGTGTGCTGGAGAGTATCTATTGGATTGGGGTTCAGTTAAGTAAAGGGGACACCAAGCTGATGGTAGATAAGTTGGAACCGTATGCAGAGAGCACACACTTAACGTATAACGAGTCCCTTAACGAAGTAAAACGTTATATGGAGTTAAATGCCATTGATACATTACAGGCAGCCACAGAAATACTGATATTACCCCATTATAAGCCTAAAAGTTGTATTGGTTTGATAACTAATTTTCACTTGCCAGAGAGTACATTACTTATGTTAATAGCCAGTGTAGTGGGAGATAACTGGCGAAATATCTATCAAGAAGCGCAATCACACCATTTTCGTTTTTTAAGTTACGGAGATAGTAGTTTGTTGTTTGTAGATTAGGATTATTTTTGTGCTCTTATCTATCTGAGAATTCGTATTGGATTTCAAGATATGGTTTGATTTTACATGGGGGATTAGCTCAGTTGGCTAGAGCGTTTGCATG
>CAMDCQ010000039.1 GCA_945890595.1 Chitinophaga pinensis | reverse complement strand
GTTCGTAGGACTTGTTGGGTTGTTATTAGGAGTAACATCAGGTTGATGCTTACACGCTTGGGAGCTAATCATTGCTAATAAAATTAGGATGAATACTGAAGCAGAAATTATGTTCTTCATTAACTTTATGTACGTACAAATTTAACTATTAATAACTTTAAATTTATGATTAATATCATAATACACAAATGAAATTACAGTGGGATGTTGCCGTGTTTCTTTTTGGGTAAGGTGGCAACTTTATTTTCCAGCATTGCGTAAGCCTTAATCAGTTTGACTCTAGTTTCTTCTGGGAGTATTACTTCATCCACAAAGCCTCTTTCTGCTGCGCGATAAGGGTTTGCAAATATTTCTGCATATTCTTTCTCCTTTTCAAGCAATGCTGCAGCTGGATCCGCAGCGGCACTTATTTCCCCTTTGAATATAATTTCTGCAGCTCCTTTTGCACCCATAACAGCGATCTCGGCACTTGGCCACGCAAAATTTAAGTCTGCCCCAATGTGTTTACTGTTCATAACGTCATACGCTCCTCCATAGGCTTTTCGGGTAATAACCGTTATTCTAGGCACGGTCGCTTCACTAAATGCATACAGCAATTTTGCTCCGTTGGTAATAATGGCGTTCCACTCTTGATCTGTGCCAGGTAAGAATCCTGGTACGTCTTCTAATACGAGAAGTGGAATATTAAAACAGTCGCAGAATCGCACAAAACGAGCTCCTTTTTGAGACGATTGCACATCTAAAACACCGGCAAGATATGCAGGTTGATTAGCAATTATACCTATACTTCTACCCGCTAGTCTAGCAAATCCAACAACTATATTGGGAGCAAAGTTGGTGTGTATTTCAAAAAATGATTCTCGGTCAATAATACCCTGAATAACATCTCTCATGTCATAAGGTTGGTTTGCACTATCGGGCACAATTTTTTCTAGCTCGTGACGTATTTCGTCCCCCAGTTCATATGCGATTCTCGGTGCTTTTTCTTCGCAGTTCTGAGGCATATAGCTAAGAAGTGTTTTGATGTCTTCTATCGCTTCAAGATCATTTGCGGCAGTAAGGTGAGCTACTCCACTCTTTTCACTGTGTACAGAAGCGCCGCCTAAATCTTCTGAAGATACTTCTTCATTGGTAACTGTTTTTACTACATTTGGGCCGGTTACAAACATGTAACTGGTGTCTTCTACCATGAGGATAAAGTCTGTTATGGCAGGTGAGTATACTGCTCCGCCGGCACAAGGACCCATGATTGCAGAAAGTTGAGGAATTACACCACTAGCCAATGTATTTCTGTAAAATATATCTGCATAACCTCCAAGGGAAACAACTCCTTCTTGAATACGTGCGCCACCACTATCATTGAGTCCAATGACGGGAGCGCCGTTACGCATTGCCATATCCATTATCTTGCATATTTTCTCAGCATGCGTTTCAGATAAAGAACCCCCGAAAACAGTAAAATCTTGCGAAAAAACATAGACTAATCGGCCATGAATTGTACCGTAACCTGTAACTACCCCGTCGCCAGGGTAGTGCATTTCCTCCATGCCAAAGTCAGTACTTCTGTGCTTTACAAGCGCCCCTATCTCTTCAAATGAGTTGCGGTCTAGGAGTAAATCTAGCCTCTCGCGTGCAGTTAGCTTTTTCTTCGTGTGTTGTGCGTCTATTCTATGTTGACCACCACCTAATTTAGCTGCAGCAAGTTTTTGGGTAAGTATATTTCGTTTATTCATTAATGGGGTTTATTCTAATCGCTAAAAGAAGCATTTAATTGTGTGAGCGTGCTTTATCTTAGACGAGTACAATATTAAGGTTAATCGTATATTTTTTAATAAATAAAAAGCCGCATTCAGCTAAGAATGCGGCTTTTTAGAAGATAATTTAACGGTTGGGATTAGTGAGCAACACTAACTTTTCGAGTATAGGTAGCATCTCCATTCGTTATTCTTAAGATGTAAAGTCCTTTCTCCAGATTAGAAACATCCATTGAATTGCTGGTATTGAACATATCGGTCGCATTTTGGCTTACGACTACTTGTCCATTTAAGTTTATAAGTTCAATTGTAGTAGCTCCCTGCTGTACATAATTTAAGGCAACGTTTAGGGTAGCATTTGCAGGGTTAGGGTATGCAGAAATATTGTTTTCAAAAGCAACAGTGTTCAACGATAATTTGCCAATAGATTTCCATTTCATCTCCTTCATCAGAAAATTGTTGTTAGAATCGATGTCTTCTTTTGGACTAGTTCTATTTCTATGATAACTCAATGCACCCATAAAAATAGGCATATCCACTGAACCTGTAATCCCTCCATTAATTTTAAAGCTAATTTCCGATGTAGTTAGTATGCTTCCTTTTACAGATTCACTTGGGTTTAAAAGAGTATAGTTTGGTGACGCAACTAAAAGAGCTCCATCCCCTCCTCTAAAAATGGCTAAAGCAAGGGTGAACGTATCGCCCGCAGGGATGGTTTCACCTAGATTTTCTAATGTTACTTGAGCAACAACGTCCGTGGTTCCGTCATCATTGGTGTATAAATCTACAGGTTTGTCTATACTTTTAACGGCCCAGTCTAATTGAGCGATAGACATAGTTGAAATAATACTTAAAAGGATTGTAAAGGTCTTTTTCATTTATGGTATTTTTAATTTGTCTGGCAAATTTAAACTATTGTTGCTCAGCTCAATAAATATTGAATCTCATTCATGTCAAGATTAGCTAAAACATTGTTTTCTGACACAATAATGTTTTTTGAGAAACCTTGTTTTTTTCGCTGTAGCAAGGATATTTTCTCTTCAATGGTATCTCTCGAGATAAACTTGTAACTGAATACACTGTTTTTTTGTCCTATTCGATGTGTCCTATCTCTTGCTTGGGCTTCTGAAGCAGGATTCCACCATGGGTCCACAATAAATACATAATCGGCAGAGGTTAGGTTAAGCCCAGTTCCTCCCGCTTTTAGTGAAATAAGAAAAACAGCAGGATTTAGTTGAGCTTGGAAATCCTTTACGCGTTTTGCTCTGTTTTCCTTGCTCGTAGCACCTGTAAGTTTATAATAAGAAAGCCTCAATCGTTGCAAATCTTTTTCAATAATTTCTAAGTATCTCACAAATTGAGAAAACACCAATAGCTTATGACCATCAGAAATTGCAGTAGCTATTTTATGGAGTAGAGCTTCGTGTTTACCGCTCTTAGCAGTATACTGTTCGTCTATTAAGGATGGGTGATTTGCCAATTGACGAAGTTTAGATAATCCCTGTAATATTGAAAATTTTGACTTTTCAAATCCTTTCACATCTACCAGGTCGAGTATATTATTGCGGTATTCAGATTTGATGGTTTCATAATACTCGGCTTGCTCTTCTGTCATATCACAATAGATGATTTTTTCGGTTAAAGGCGGGAGTTCTTTAGCCACTTCTTCTTTGGTTCGCCTGAGTAAAAATGGTTTTATGATTTTTCTGAGTTCTTCTGCTTTTAAGTCATCTCCCTCTTTTTCAATGGGCTTAGCGTATCGGGTTTCAAATTGCTTTAAAGTCCCTAGCAATCCTTTGTTGAGCACATTCATCTGACTCCATAAGTCGCGTATGCTGTTTTCAATTGGGGTTCCTGTCAAAGCAACTTGGCATGCGGCATTGAGCTTAGCGATACTTTGAGTCGTTTTGGCGGTGTGATTTTTTATATTTTGACTTTCATCCAAAACAATTACATCATATTGAAGCTCAGTAAACAGTGCCTCGTCATTGCGAATGAGCCCATATGTAGTTATTACTAAGTCGTATTTTTCTAATTCAACAGGGGATTTAGTTCTTTTAGCTCCCGAGTGAATTAGGGTTGAAAGGTCAGGACTAAATTGGCTACACTCATATACCCAGTTGTAAAGTAATGAGGTAGGAGCAATAAGCAAGAACTTAGCTTTTTTTTCAGTACATTGAAGAATATCGTACTTCACACGTTGCAAGAATGAAATAGTTTGCACTGTTTTGCCTAAGCCCATATCATCTGCCAGTACACCTCCAAAGTTGTTGTTTTTTAAAAACATCAGCCAACTTAGACCATCTAATTGGTAATTTCTTAAAGTGCCCACAAAGTTGGGATGAGGCTTTTCTGCTTGTATGGCAACCAGCTTGGTAAGATGCTGTTTGATTTCCTTGGACTGTATGAGTCCCAAAATATCGACTTGGTATTTTTTTATACTATACGTGTTATCCTTATTGCTATGCCCTGCTAATGCTTCACCTAGCGCAAACCATTCTTTTGGAAATAGAAATACTTCTTGGTTCGGCAGTATTATTCGATTATTCCCTTGACGCATCTCATGCACAACCTGGCTGAAAGGAATGGTATACTCGCCGATAGTTATTTGTGCGTTTAGGTCAAACCAATCAATTTTATCAGCGATGTTATAATGAAGTTGATACGACGAAATACTGTATTTTTCGTCCATCGTTGTAAATACTTGGAAATTACTGGCGGCTAGAACTTCGTTATGGTGTCTTAGCCATTCTATACACGATTGTAGATCGGTGTCCGATAAGCTAAAAAATGAACCTGAAACTAAGCTAAGACCAAGTTCGCTAAGCGCATTTATCCTATTGGCTTCCCATATTTGGGACCGTTTATATTTGGTAAATATAGGCTGATCTCCGTTCCATTCTAGTTTTACATGGAACAACTTATCTTGATGAAAGGGGAAGCTCAAGGAGCCATAGTTGATCATCACATTAAATCCATATTTCCCGTTTTTGGTGGTTAACGAGAGATTCGGTGTAGCTTCTTCTTTTATCGTAATAATCTCAAAACCTTTCGTAAAAACCGGTGAAGTTTCAAGTAACGGTTTAATGAAATTAGTGTAATATTTTTTTTCGCTTGTCTTAGGAATAAAGACTAGTTTTTTATTCAGGAACACTGCCAACTTTGCGCCATCTACAAAGTCATAAAAACGATAAAGTTGACCGTTTACTACCATCCTTGCTGGATTTTTGGTTAGCATTAGGCCACCTATTTTCATGAACGGTATACGCTCATCTTTATGCTTAAGGGTTACAAAATAGTTCGTACCTAGTTCCGTCTTATGAAAATGAAAAAGAATTTTAGTAAACTCTTGGTTTATTCCTATGTGGAATGCTGCGGGATTTATATCGTCGGCTACATAAAGATTATCAGTGTCTAACGGTAAAATGGCTAGGAAATTCGCAATTCGTTTTTCTATAGAAGGCCGAATAATCTCCGTTTGTACTAATGGTGTGTGATGTTTATTAAAATATTCTTTAGGTCTTATTTTCTTTTCAGGCGAAAACCTACGTACAACAGATTCTTCCATCAAATCGTCAAGGCTAGCAATTAGTTTTAAGTCTTCCGCAGTTAATCTATCGTAATGTGCGGCGTTACCTGAAAATACTTTTTGGTAGGTAAGCGTAAGTGTTTGGTGTATAGATAAAGCAACGACATAGGGATGTATGAGCACACCTAAATACGGATGCTCAGAAATGCTAAAAATAAGTTTATAGGCTTGTTGATTATCTACTTTCACGTAAAGTTGAATTTAAAAAATGGCGCAATATACGAGTGCTTGTGAAAACGCTAAAGACTATTGATCGTGTTTACAATTTTGAATGACGTAACAAAATACAATCAGCTTAAAAAACGTATGAATTTACGATTTGTTTAAAGATCTAAATAACGCGTCTCAAGCAATTCTAGGAGCTCGTCAGGCTTAGTGCTTCTCCAATTAATGTCGTTGAGATGATTTCCGAAATTAATACTATACTTTAGGTGATGCTGTCCTAACTCATGGAGAACGTGGGGTAAAGCATTAAGAAAATAGATGCCGCCTTCTATGTCATCCTTCCATTCTTGGTAGTAATCATCACTATCTCCATGAAAATTGAGTACATTCTCCAAGATAATAGCGAAATTTTGAATTCCACCGCTTATCAAGTGGTCAATGAGCTCAACTTTGAGCTGCATAATGTCATTGTTAATGGCATCATTCCATTCGCCTATAAGCTCTATTATGCAAAAACCTTCTTCGTAGTCGGCAAACAGTAGTTTATAAAAAAGTGTTTCGCTACCAAAATCATCCCACTGTGGGTGCAACAAGTAGTTGTACACTTTATTGGTATAATGAAATTCAGAATACTCTTGGTTATAGTTTAACGCATTGGGATCTTGGTCAGAACTGTACAGGTCTCGCCAAAGGTAAAAAGGCTCGATGTTATGCATTCAATGTAATGTTGGTTTCAGCAATTAAGTACAAAGGCCTGTTTTTTACGTTATCATTTATGCGACTTATGTACTCGCCAATGATGCCAATGCCCATCAATTGTATTCCTCCCAAAAAAACGATGGTTATCATAAGCGATGACCAACCTGGTTCATAAACTTTCAGTATAAATCTAGAGTAGAGGGTATAAAGAATCAGTAAAAAACCGATTAATGCACACACAAAACCCGATATGGTAGCGAGTCTGAGTGGCAGGTTAGAAAACGAAGTGATCGCATCTAGGGCTAAGTGAATCATTTTACGGTATGTATATCCTGTGGTGCCAGCATTTCTGCCGTGTCGCTCATAGCTCACGCTTGTTTGTTTGTATCCTAGCCATGCAATTTGACCGCGCAAGTACCGTTGTTTTTCGGGCATTTTTTTTAAGCCTTCTACAATCTTACGATTCATAATTCTAAAATCGCCGGTATTTACGGGAATCTCTATGGAAGTGATTTTATTGAGCAGTTTGTAAAAGAAAGAGGCGGTCATTTTCTTGAGGAACGATTCATCTTGACGTTTAATGCGCTTGGCGTATACTACGTCATATCCTTCTGCCATTTTAGCTAACATTTCAGGGATTACAGATGGTGGATCTTGACCATCGGCGTCCATAAGCACGATGGTGTCGCCCAGTGCGTGATCTATGCCGGCAGTTACTGCTATTTGATGCCCAAAATTTCTACTTAAATCAAGGTACTTATAACGGTTATTCGAGTCACAGTAGTTTTTAATCAGAACCAATGAATCGTCCGTACTGCCATCGTTTATAAAAATGACTTCAACATCTTCCTTTAATTTAGTTAACTCATTTTCAAGAGATTGCATAAAAGATGCAAGGCCTTCTTGTTCATTATAAATGGGTAAAATGATTGAAATCATTGAAGTGCAAATTAACAAAATTATTTAATCAATGTGGGAGCGAGATTTGATGACCATAATGGCAGATTCTAAAAAATGTGTTAAGGGTTCGTTTTAAAGTTGGGATGTTACTCGTTATTCTTTTCAAAAGTTGGAAAAGACGTAAGCATACATTATTTACGCAAATCCTTAATAAATTCTTTAAACCCGACTATGCTCAACATCTTTTTAAATTCTAACCAAATGGATGGTTTTACCGAAGCTGCATTTTTAACATTTGGGGTAAATCCGGTGCCATTTTCAGTTATATCCTCGCGAGAGTCTATGGTTTTTATACCCAACAAATCATCGCTATTTTTAAAACGCTCACGTGCTCTTGCGGTATACCCCAACTTTTGCTCAGCAAGACCCAGATTGTTAAGTATAATAGCATCTTCAGGATCTAATTCCAGCGCTTTGCTGTAATCTGCGATTGCACCCTCAGAGTCTCCTATTTTATCTCGGATGTAGGCCCGGCAGCTATAAAAATAAGCATTGTCATCTACTAGTTCTATGGCGTAATCAAAGTCCAGTATAGCGTGTTTAAATCGTAAATTAAACTTGCAAACTCCACGCTCTACATAATACTCTGCGGCATCTGGATATAGAGCAATAAGTGTGGTCCACGTGTTCATTGCCTCGTCCCATAATTTACTTTTTTGATAAGCAAAAGCCAAAAGTGGGCTTGGTTTTTCTTTTTTAAGTAAGGAGATTACCTGCTCAAATTTTCCGGCATCGTAAAGTGCTTGTGCATCCATAATTATTACAACAAATAACGAGAAAAAATGATTGCAGCAACGGCCAGGGAAAACAATGAACTTATTAGCACGAAACCGGCACTTACGTCTTTTATAATTTTAATGTCAGAATCTAATTCTGTGGTCAGCTTGTTACAAAGGCGCTCAATGGCAGTATTAATCATTTCAGTTACGATGACTAAGGTAATACACAGAAGCACCCAAAGCCATTCTGAGGAGGTTATATGGAGATAAAAACTCAGTGTACTAATAAATAAAGCGGCTATGGCATGTATTTTAGCATGGCGTTCTTTCCAAAAAAACAATCCAATGCCATTTAATGCGTAACCAAATGCGCGTAACTGTTGCATAAGCATAAAGCAAAGGTATGTAACTAATTTAGGATACATAAAAGGTTATTAGCGAAAGCAAATCTTTATTTAGTTGGCATTTATAGTTAAGCGGTATGAGTTTACCGTAACCAAATTGCTACTTTGCGCACTTTAATAAATATACGATGAGTGTAGAACAAGATTTGAGAGATAGAGGTAATGATAGTTGCGAGCTATGTGGCGGCAAAGAAGGACTTACTGTCTATACTGTTGCGCCTAAAGACGGTAAACTAGCCGATAATTGTGTTATGACCTGTGAAACATGTAATGATCAGTTAGGTGATGAAACGAAGGTAGACGCTAATCATTGGAGATGTTTGAATGATAGCATGTGGTCTGAAGTGAATGCTGTTAAAGTAGTAGCGTGGCGCATGTTAACCCAACTGAAAGGACAAGGTTGGCCCAATGACTTATTGGATATGATGTATATGGATGAGGAAACTACATTGTGGGCAAAAGAAGGTGTGGAAGCTGCACCTACCAGCGGTATTATTCATAGAGATAGTAATGGTGTAGTTCTCTCTACTGGCGATGCTGTGGTGCTTATTAAAGACTTAGATGTAAAAGGCAGTAGTCTTACCGCTAAGCGAGGTGCTGCGGTGAGAAATATTCGATTAGACCCCGATAATGAAGAGTATATAGAAGGCAAGGTAGATGGCCAAACGGTGGTTATTATTACCAAATACGTGAAGAAAATCTAAACTAGATTTTCTGCTAGCGTTCATCCTTTACTTAGCTTTAAAGCTGTTTATCGCGTTTTTAGTAAAGTCAGAAAGCACCAATTGTCCACTGATGGCAGCGCGTTCCGAAAGTAAGGTATCCCAGTCTTCTGTTCCTCTCCAAAATACTTCTTTGAGTAATCGCATTGCTTCCGGATTACTATTTTTTAGTTTTTGAGCTAAGCTGTCAATAGCAGCGTCCATTTCTTCTGGGGTGTCATACACATTGGTGTATAGACCCTTGTCTTGAGCCCATTTTGCTGATTGCCATTCGGTAGCGTCTATTGCAAGTTGACTCATAGCGGATAAGCCCATTTTTCGTTCTACCGCTGGGCCAACTACAAAGGGCCCAATCCCCACGGCCAATTCGCTCAGTTTTACAGAAGCTTGAGTCGTGGCAAGTGTATAATCGAATGCAGCTGCTAGTCCAACTCCGCCGCCTACCGCCTTACCTTGCACCCGACCAATAATAAGTTTAGGGCATTTACGACACGCATTTATCACATTGGCAAATCCAGAAAAGAATACGGTGCCTTTAGCTAAATTTTCAATGGCTACGAGCTCATCAAAACTGGCACCTGCACAAAAAGCACGATCACCTTCACTTCTCACGATAATGACTACCGCATCGTTATTCGATCCAAGAGCAGTAATCGTATTTGCAAGTTTAGCAAGTACTTTGCCGGGTAAAGAGTTGCTTAAAGGGTGGTGAAATTGTACGGTAGCAATTCCATTTTCTATGGTGTAGTGTACATCACCTTGATCTATTGCATTCATTCTATGGCAAAACTAAGAAAAATTGCGTGCCACGATTTAGTTTAAAAGTGCACAAGGCTCAGGCAGCCAGGATTTATTAGTATTTAATCAAATTATAAATAAAAAAATGGATGACCGTTAGCGTCGTTTATCCCGCTCTTCACATCTTTCATAGAAAAATGGATAACCACAAAATCAAAAAGGACACCTCAATGGTTTTTAAGAAAGATGAAGTCAATTTATTATCTTATTTGTTTATTCTTTGTAGTAGCATGCAATGCGCAAACAAGTACCCATAAATCAAGCAAATCTCCAAACAGCGAAATGAAATTTAACGTATTAACAGAAGCAGAACAGCGGGTTATTCTAAACAAAGGAACAGAGTATCCAGGCACCAGCGAGTTTACCGACAGCGAAGCCAACGGAACTTATATCTGTAAGCAATGCAATCAGCCACTTTATACTTCAGAAACTAAATTTAACAGTCACTGTGGTTGGCCATCCTTTGATGACGAGATAACTGGAGCTGTAACCCGAGTAAGAGATGCTGATGGACGCAGAACAGAAATCGTTTGCTCTAATTGCCAAGGTCACTTGGGCCACGTTTTTGAAGGTGAAATGATGACACCCAAAAATACGCGTCATTGTGTAAATGGCATATCAATGAACTTTGTGGAAGGTGGAGAAGCCTTACCGGCCATTATAAAAAACGAACCTATAGATATGAGTAAACTAGATACAGCAACTTTTGGTGCAGGTTGTTTTTGGTGCGTAGAAGTTCTTTTTCAAAAACTAAAAGGCGTGCATCACGTAGAAAGTGGCTATGCCGCTGGAAAATTAAAAAATCCGACCTATAAAATGGTTTGCGAGGGCAATACAGGAAGTGTGGAAGTAGCTCAAATTGTATTTGACCCAAGCATTATCACCTACGAAAAACTGGTAGACATTCTCTTTCATGTGCACGACCCTACTACGCTCAATCAACAAGGAGGTGATCATGGAATACAATATCGATCAGTAATTTTTTATCATAACGATGAGCAAAAGGCCATCGCAAGTGAAGTGTTAAAGCGCATTGATGCCAGCGACCTTTGGAATAATCCTGTTGTTACAGCCATAGAACCTATTCGGAATTATAGCACCGCAGAGCAGTACCACCAAAACTATTACAACTTAAATAAAGAAACCAACGGGTATTGCAATGCTGTAATTGGTCCTAAGGTGGTGAAGTTTCAGTTGAAGTATAAAGACTTAATAAAAGAATAGTCGGCTACACATTTATGTAGTTAGAATTAGAAACGCGATATGATACTTTTTCAAGATAGGGTATATGAACGTAACCGAAATTCTACAGTTGAATCATGGATCTAGTTAATCAACTCATCGGTTGGGTAGGAGCTATTGGTTTACTCACGGCATTTTTTTTAAACTCAACGGGAAAAATGAGCACTACTACAAAATCCTATATTTGGATAAACGTTGGCAGCGCATTGCTTTTAGCATTAAATGCATATCACCTTAATGCATACCCTTTTTTAGTCGTGAATGTGTTTTGGGCGATAGTCGCATTGTACGGTTTGGTGCGTACTAAATAGACTTTATACAGTTTCCCAATGAGATGGGGATGGAATTAACCGTAATACTATCGTTTGCTAATTTTATTATTTGAAATGGTTCGTTGAAGATTGCACTTATGTCTACCTTCTACCCAGCCTCTCAATTTATTATGCTTGGTTACTCTTCCTTGTACTCGCTCTCGCCAAAGTCTAAAACTACTGGGTTTTAATTCTCTGCGCATGATTTGAATCACCTCATGCTCCGTTATACCGAATTGTAGTTTAATGGTATCAAAACTAGTGCGGTCTTCCCACGCCATTTCTATAATACGATTTAAGTCTAACGGTGTACTACTCATTACAACTTTACAAACATGAGAATCTCAATTTAGTTCATTCGAATAGCAATGTATTTTTTAGTAACTTCGTCATCTTACAATGCAAAAAGTACTTGGAATCATATCATTAATTATTGGGCTCGGCTTAGTTTATTTCTTTAATAACTCACATATGATAGGTGAGAAGCCTGTTCCGCCTATTGGTAAACTGTTAAATCCGTTTACAGGAGCATGGCAAAACTCGGAAAAAAGTACAGATTATTCAGACTTTAAGCTTACAAGTGAGCATATTAAAGAAGAGGTCACTATCGTTTTTGACGACCGAATGGTGCCTCACATTTATGCAAAAAATTTACAAGACGCTCTGTTTGCACAAGGCTATGTAGAAGCCTATCATCGGTTATTTCAAATGGATATATCTACTCGCTCACCTGACGGTAAGTTGGCTGAAATTCTCGGACCTAATCTGGTAGAGTATGATAAGAAACAACGTAGATTAGGACTTGGTTTTGCGGCAGATAATGCACTTAAAGGGTGGGATAATTTCCCCGAGGAGCTAAAAAATGTAGATGCGTATACTGCTGGAGTCAACCATTTTATAGATAACCTAGCGCCAAAAGATTATCCAATAGAATACAAACTTTTAGATTTTAAGCCAAGTTCCTGGACCAATAGACACTCTGCCTTGCTACTTAAGGCAATGACGCAAACATTGGCCGGTTACGAGAATGATATTGAAATGAGCAATGCGCTTCGCGTATTTGGTAAAGAAGATTTTGGTTTAATTTATCCGGATAGGAATCCAAAAGATATTCCAATTGCCGAAGGACCTTATAACTACGCTAATGAACGTACAGATTCTTTTAAAGGCGCTATTACGAGTCTTAATTTGCCTAGCATCCAAAGGCCGCGTTCTCCTGACGGTGTAGGCAGCAATAACTGGGCGGTGAGCGGTTCTAAGAGTGCTACAGGTTTGCCCATGCTTGCCAATGATCCACATTTAGGATTGAGCCTGCCATCGGTATGGTATGAGATAGCTATTACCACTCCCGAATTTTCTGCACAAGGAGTAACCTTACTCGGTATGCCAGGCATTATGATTGGGTTTAACGAAAACATAGCATGGGGTGAGACGAATGTTGGTCATGATGTATCAGACTACTATACCGTAAAATGGACCGATAAAAGTAAAACCAGGTATATGCTAGACGGTCAGCAAAAAAAGGCAGATCTCAAAATAGAAAAGATCTTGGTCAAAGGTGAGAAGGTGGTATTTGATACGGTTAGGTACACTGTGTGGGGCCCAGTAGTAGATGATGAGGCCAATGTAGCCCTGCGTTGGATAGCGCATGATGCGGCACCTACACCTGAGTTTATGGCTTTTGTAAATGGAATGCAGTGTGATAATTATGACGATTATTTGAAATCTACTGCGGCATTTTATGCGCCTGCGCAAAACTTTATTTATGCAGATAACAAAAATGAAATAGGGATACGGATAAACGGTTCACTACCTATAAAAAAATATATGCAAGGAGTTACCATTACCGATGGTTCCCGTTCTGAAAATGGATGGTCAGGTTTTATACCACGCAATGCCAATCCTCAAGAACGTAATCCTAAAAGAGGATATGTTAGCAGTGCAAACCAATACAGTGCCATGGAAGATTACCCTTATTATTACAACGGAAATTTTGAACCTTATAGGGGCAGAACTGTACACAAATATTTAGCCGATAAAAAGGTTGTGGACTTACCTTACATGAAATCCATGCAAAATAGTACGTATAGTATGTTGGCAGAAGAAGCACTTGCCGTTATGCTGCCAAGACTCAACGGAAAAGCTTCGATGCACGCCTACGCTAAAGAATTAGCTAAGTGGGATTATCATTATGACGCGTCATCTGTAGCTGCAGTTTTGTTTGACCGATGGTTCAGTACTTTTCATGAAATGCTGTGGGACGAAGTATATGCACACAATAAAAAAGTCGCGCTTCCCGAACCGGACTATTGGGTTACGGTTAATACGATGGAAAGCATGAATACCAGTAAATTTTACGATGTAGCATCCACTTCAAAAGTCGAATCCTTGGACGACCTCATAAATCAATCGTTTAGCATTGTTATGGGGTTAGATAGACTCAAATTAAGCGAGTCTAAGGACGCTCAAATACTGCACCTTACTCGTTTACCTGCATTCTCAGAAATGGAACTAGCTTTAGGAGGTACCAAGTATAGTTTGAATGCGATGCAACAGAAGTTCGGACCTAGTTGGCGCATGATTGTCTTGTTGGGCAAGACCCCTGAAGCGTATGGAACATATCCAGGAGGGCAAAGTGGGAATCCTGCCAGCCCTTTCTACAAAAACCGAATTTCCACTTGGGCAAAAGGAGAATATGATAAACTAGTCTTAGCTCGAAAATCTTCAGAAATATCCACATCACTTTTTACCATTCACATAAATCATGAAAAATAGTATTCTCTTTGTCTCCATATGTATACTAACTGTTGTGTGCTCACTGGTTGCGCCTTGGTGGGTAATAGCGCCTATTGCCTTTGTAGTGGCATACCTAGGTAAAATGAAATCAGCAGCGGGTTTTGGTGTTCCTTTTCTAGCAGTATTTGGTACTTGGCTGTTGGCTATTTACCTCAGTGACAATGGTGTAGTAGCTGAATTAATGGGTAAGTTGCTTTTACTGCCCAACTGGTCTACGCCCATTCTTAGTGCATGTTTAGGGGGATTAGTAGCAGGCTTTTTTGGACTTTCTGGCGCATTATTTAGCTATCGCAGAAAAACATGGGTTAATGGATAATGACTTACTTTGGGAGTTTTCGAAGTGCTTCTTTGATGCTAAGTGGCTGTAATTCATTGTTTTCTATAAAAGAAATCACCCATGATGGATTTACATCGGCATAACTCCGAAGTGCCCAGCCAATTGCCTTTCGAATGAAAAACGCCTTGTTTTGGATATGAGGTAAAATGCTATTTGCCAATAGGATTGTATCCACTTTTGCTTTGTATTTTAGTTGAAATAGAATAGAGGTTCTAATTAGCCATATGTCTTCACTTACATTCCATTGATGTATAATGTCGGCTTTATTCTCTGGCCAGTTGTTAAAATAGGCTCCGACCACATTACTAGCTAAAAAGTCTACCGTATCCCACCAACTACTTTGTAAAATAAACCATTCTATGTCTTCTATGTGATGCTCCTTCCATTGATTTTTTGCCTTAAGAAGTAGTTCTTGCGCTATGTAGTGACACTCCCGATGCGGTCGTAAGAAGAGTACTTTGGCTACTTCAATAGCATTTTCGGGCACGCCGTATTCGTTGTATAGTTCTTTACAAATGAGTTTTCGTGTAGGGCTACTAATACCATAAAAAACAAACTGGTTTTTCATGTAGGCAGCCATTTTAACCGCTTGTTGTGCATTAGCGTTTGCCTCTAGTTGATTTAGAACTGCTTGTTCGAAGTTCATGTTAGTACTCGAAATGTACAAATTTGAAAGTTAAGACGCCGGGAAAAGTAGTGGATTGCTTACTTTTTTGGAGCATTTACAGCCGCACGTATGCTAAATACGTGAGACAATAGAGCTGCGCTTTGGTTACTTACGTCAGTAAGCGCGTAGTCGATACTTAAATTTTTGAGTTTTAATCCAACGCCTATGTTAGGCATAAACGTCCATTCAGATTTATAGCTCGTAATAGCCTTCCCATCTATAATCTCAGTGCTCAATATATCTTCGGTTTTAACCTGTTGCACATTGCCTACTCCACCTCGTAAAAAGATGATGTCTTTGTAGCCTGCTTCTACACCTAAATGTGGGTCTCCACTAACTAAGTTGGTTCGAAGCAATGTATTACGTCTACCGTCGGTATTTAAATCGATGTTCAGCTCTGTTAATAAAGAGTAATCGTCATTAAAGTTGATTTTTTTAGAAACACCTAAAAGTAGCTTTGGCAAGGTAAATTCTAGGGAGTTTATGGGAACCTCATTTCCTGTGATTTGAAAAGTCTGAATCTCAGCGTCTGTGAAATTATATTTCCATGCATTAAAAGTGGTAGTCACGTCACGAGCCACAGCTGCAAAAATCCATTTATTATGAGTTTCATAACGAGCACTT
>CAMDCQ010000038.1 GCA_945890595.1 Chitinophaga pinensis | reverse complement strand
TAACATGGGTCATCGCCTTGAAATTTATTGTGACAAAAATGTCGCCGAGGAGCTTATTGGAATCTCCAATAGTTTTAATATCGAAGCTAAAATAATAGGAAGGTGCGAACCACATGCTACCAAAAAGCTAACCATAGCAGGCATTGAATACTAATCGCGATTTAAGCCTTCTATTTAGTCTACTTGTCTTTACTATCTTCATTATCTTTGCCCTGTGATTAATATTCGATCGCTTTCCAAAGATGAACTTTTAGCCGTATGCGAAGCAATGGGTGAAAAAAAGTTTAGAGCCAACCAACTTTGGGAATGGTTATGGCAAAAAAGCGCTAGGTCTTTTGATGAGATGACCAACTTATCGCTTGATTTTAGAGCTAAACTCAATGAAAATTATGCTATTTTGGGTATGACCATAGCCAACTCGCAAAAAAGCAGCGATGGAACCATAAAGTACGCCTTTAGACTAAATGACGGATTCCTGGTAGAGGGTGTTCTTATCCCAACATCCGAACGTGTTACGGCTTGCATTTCGTCACAAGTAGGATGTAGCCTAAGTTGTACTTTCTGTGCAACGGGTTTTATGAAAAGAGAACGAAACCTGCGCGCAGACGAGATGTATGACCAGGTAGCCATTCTAAGAGCAGAAGCCGAAAAAGAATATGGTATAAATCTTAGTAATATCGTACTTATGGGTATGGGTGAACCTTTACTTAATTATACCAATGTAATGGGTGGCATAGAGAGAATTACGGCTCCTGACGGCTTAGGGATGTCGCCACAGCGAATTACACTCTCAACAGCAGGTGTTGCCAAAATGATTATGAAACTAGGCGATGACGGCGCTAGATTTAATTTAGCTCTCTCTTTGCACTCGGCAAATAATGAAAAAAGGAGTAAGATTATGCCGATCAATGATACTAACTCCTTGGAGGACCTCATTGAAGCATTGAATTACTTCTACGATAAAACAGGCACCAGAGTTACTTTGGAATATTGCGTGATAAACGATATAAATGACGACCCATTTGAAGCAGAAGAACTAGTGGCCTTTGCACGTCAAATTAAGTGTAAAATCAACTTAATAGAATATAATCCTATCGACTTAGCTGAATTTAAATCTAGCTCAGCAGAAAAAATTCAACGATTTGCCGACTATCTCGAAAAAAATAAGGTGATTGTAAACATTCGAAGAAGTAGAGGGAAGGATATTGACGCTGCTTGCGGTCAGTTAGCTAATAAACTTGCTTAATATTTTTTCGTTCGTGATATGGTTAGTTGTCCTACAGCTATCCCTTTTACCAAACCAACTGTAACGATTTTTGGATACCCATTGATAAACCTTATCTCTCAGTTTTGCAGGCATAAATCGAAATAGTGTAAGCCATCTCCAAGGCCATTTCATAAAATAACAAATTTGTAAAACTGCCTCGGACTCGCTAAATAAATGTCCATCCTTACAAAAAATAATACTATCCAAGTGAGTATCCTCGGACAATACTTCTAAAAATGATTTCCCATAAGCGCTTTGTAATGATGCAAAGTGTAAGTTATTTCCGTGTTCTCTGGCAATAATAAAATCAACCGAAGCATTGCACAGATTACATACACCATCAAAAAGAATTACGTTGTTATAGGGGTGAAACTTATAGGAATTCTTCTTCATCAAAGACAAATTTAACTCTGTATTTGTTAAAACGTTGATATTAGAATGGATACCTTTGCATTCATGGCTAAAATATCCATAAATCTAACTTCGGGAACCGTTGCCAAAGATAATACCGTTATAGGCATCGACCTTGGCACTACTAACAGTTTAATAGCAACGGTTAATGAATTGGATAGGCAACCTTATTGCATTACCAAAGATGATGACAGTATAATCCCAAGTGCCTTATATTTTGGTGAGCAAATTCAAGTAGGTAAAAAGGCGATAGAAATGCTAGTGGAGGAACCACAAAATACTATTTACTCTATAAAAAGGCTATTAGGGAAAAGCTATCAAGACTTAGAAAATCACAATCACAAACTTAATTATACTATAATTGACGAAGAAGATAAGCTTGTCAGCGTTAGAGTAGGTAACAAAAGCTACTCACCTGTTGAACTTTCTTCATACATCCTTAAAGAATTAAAAATAGTAGCAGAAAATAAACTAGGTTCAACTGTAAGCAAAGTGGTTATCACGGTTCCAGCCTATTTTAACGACTCGCAACGACAAGCGACACGAGATGCTGGAAAGCTAGCTGGACTAGACGTACTGCGCATTATAAACGAGCCAACCGCAGCTAGTTTAGCTTATGGTATTGGTCAAAATACGGACGAACCGAAAACCGTTGCTGTATATGACTTGGGTGGGGGTACATTTGATATTTCGATTCTGAGCATACACGCTGGTATTTTTGAGGTATTATCTACCAATGGGGATACCTACTTAGGCGGCGATGACATTGATAAGAACATTGTTGATTTCTGGTTAACCAAAAACCAATTAGACCCGAGTAGTCCAAGCGAAAATCAATTATTGCGACTAACAGCAGAGAAAGCAAAGAAAGAATTGAGCTCCAAGGAAACTTTTTCAACCTTTATAACCTTGGGCCAAAAGCAAATCGAGTTGTTCCTATCACGAGTGCAACTTAATGGGTTACTTGTTGCTCTTTTAAACCAAACCATGGATTGCTGCCAAAGTGCACTTAAAGATGCTGAACTAATCGCTACAGACATAGACGAGATTGTACTGGTTGGAGGAAGCACACGCATACCTGCTGTAAAGGACGCAATACGTCAATTTTTTATCTCCGCTAAACTTAATGATACGTTAAACCCGGATGAAGTAGTTGCCCTTGGTGCCGCCATTGAAGCCGATATTTTAGCAGGAAACAGAAAAGACATGTTGCTATTAGATGTTACACCTCTATCCTTGGGTATCGAAACGTTAGGCGGACTAATGGACGTACTTATTCCTAGAAATACCAAAATACCAACTAAACTGCGTAAAGAGTATACTACCTCCGTTGATGGGCAAGTAAACCTGCTTATAAATGTATATCAAGGAGAGCGAGAATTGGTTGCCGATAACAGAAAGTTGGGTGAGTTTATTCTCAAAGGTATCCCTGCGATGCCTGCTGGATTACCTAAGATCGCTATGACGTTTATGTTAAATGCCGACGGAATCTTGCAAGTAAGTGCCGAAGAAACGAGGTCTGGCGTGAAACAAACTGTGGAGATGACGCCTCAATATGGATTAACAGACGATGAAATAAAAAATATGCTCAGCAATAGTATTCTTCATGCACAAACGGATATCGATATGCGTTCACTTGTAGAAGCTAAAACAGAAGCTGAACAACTTATTTATGCCACCCAAAAATTCATGCGGGATAATTCCGACCTACTTTTGGTAGAAAATATCGATGTTATTAATGGTCATATCCGTGATATTCAAAACGCCATTGATGCTAAAAACAGAGATGCCATTGTTACCCATACTAATTATCTAAATAGGTACAGTCGAGAGTTTGCAGAAAAAGCGATGGATAAAAACATCGCAAAAGCACTCCAAGGGAAAAAAATTGAATGAGACACGTTATTTTTATACCGCTAATCTGTTTCTTTTCGATTGTTTGTGCACAGCAAACTAATGACTTTCCTCATAAAGTAGGTATCAAAACCAATATTAATATATCTACCTTACTAGGTTCGGAATTACAAGCTCCACGACCCAAATTTGGCTATACTGCGGGTCCTTATCTTATTTTTAATCCTGAGAATAGATGGAGTTTGTATACCGAAGCCGTAGGCAGCTTTCGTGGTTCTAAATTTAAAAATGGGGACACCGGTTATTCGCGTATTGCTACATTTTATATAGACGCGTGCATTCTTCCTTTATACAATGTACCTAAGAGTAACAAAGCCATTTCCTTTGGGCCCTACACCTCCTATCTTGGACTATCATCTCTGTTTATTGGAACTAAGAAAAAACCAGAAATAAATGATATTGGTTTCAAAGATTTCGATTTTGGGATTGCATCCTATTATCACATAAAAGGCGAAACAGTAACCCTACAAATAGGTGTAAAACTCGCCATAATAAATGCAAATAACGATGTAAATTTTGTAGGATATTATCCCAAAACAGGAAACGACGGGATGATAAGAAGTCTAAGTTTTGAGATAGGAATGGCTTTTTAAGTACTAATTGCCACAAAAAGATGGTAGCGCATCCGTATACCATAGGAAAGCGATGTACATAAAAAAGCCCCGCTAAGTACATAGCGGGGCTTCTGATTTAGTTCCTTTATCGCAAAGCGCGTCTTTTTACAATTCGTCTTGGTTAAAGAAGTAATCGTCTGTCGACGGATACTCAGACCAAATTTCTTCTATTGTTTCAAAAGGCTCTCCGTCATCTTCAAGTTCTTGAAGATTTTCTACCACCTCTAGAGGTGCACCAGTTCTAATCGCAAAGTCAATAAGTTCATCCTTTGTTGCAGGCCAAGGAGCGTCATCCAAATAAGATGCTAATTCTAAAGTCCAATACATTTTGTTTAATTTTTATTTTGGTTAAAAATTAAGAGGCATTTAAATCGCCCATTAATTTAATTGCAAAAATAAAAATTTAATCCAATTTTTTATCTAAAATATTAACACACCTAAGCCTCTGATTACTTGGAGTATAGCGCGTGAAGTAAAATACCTGCTGCTACTGAAACATTCAAAGAGTCGACACTTTCTTGCATTTTTATTCTTACAATGGCATCCATTTCTGCGAGTCTTTCTCGGCTAAGTCCCTTATCTTCATTTCCCATCCATAGCACCCAAGAGTCTAGTCCTGAAAACGATGTCAATTCCAAAAAGCTTTCCGATTTTTCACTTGCTGCTATTTGCTTTAGACCCCAACTTTTTAAGTACGTGAGTGTACTAGACAAGCTATTCACTCGTGCTACAGGTAACTTTAAGAGTGCCCCAGCGCTTGATTTTATGGCTCCTTCACCAATTTCAGCATTTGCCTTTACCCCTACAATCATAAGATCTACGCCAAACGCTACACAAGAGCGTGCTATAGCACCAATATTGCGTATATCTTGCACCCCGTCCGCTATGAGTATCTTCGGAGGTTTACCCTCTTCAAACATTCGTGTAATGGTTTCTTCAAGTGGCACAAAGTCGATAGGACTTTTTACAGCTATTACTCCTTGATGATTAGCACGGGTAATTCTATTTAGTTTTTCGATAGGCACCATCTGAAATGGTGTATCGCTCTCTTTTGCTAAAAGACGAAGAGCACCAATTTTTTGCTTATCGGCTTTCGCATTAATATATACCTTACCTATGGTTACTCCACTTTGCAGCAATTCCTCTACTGCATGGTAACCAATAATTATACCTTCTTTGCTCATTCCCTATGCCTATTAATAGGCGATATTAACTTGAGCATACAGGTCTTCATATTTCTTTGCTAATGCGTCTCGCTTATATGCTCTTGCTGCAGCCGCGACATTACGTAGTATCTCAATATTATCACGCTTATCCCCTTCCACACTTTGAATGCCTTTGGTTTTAAACTTGTTATAATATTGCACCTCTTCAAATGCAGCATCTCCTACTTCAGATAAATATTTGTCACCTTTTTCTAGTTGACTACATCTGTAATAAATATCTGCACTTGCGGCCTTTAATCTAAGATCCATTGGTAATAGACTTTCTGGCATAGATGCAAAGCACTTATCAATCATTTTAGCTGCCGAATCTAATCTTCCAGTTCGTGAATGATAATCAGCTACAGATACGAATAACTGACGAAGGTTTTGTGGAACCAACTGAGCTTTGTCATCTAAATACATAGTTCCTTTGTCCATATTACCCCAAACATATACATTCATCAACGTATTGTACAGCTTGTCCATGTCGTCCATACCACGCATATTTGGTTGTCTTTCTACCGGAAGCAATTGATAGGTTAGACCATTATGTCTTAAGTATTTATCCATATTCATATACACCTCAGAACCCGTTGTTGTCGTCCAGTAGATCGGTCTCGTCCAGCCATTTTTTGCGTTTGTTGCTATGATGTCAAGTACAGTGATATCCCCTTTATGCAATGCAGTCTTGCCTATGTTCCATCGCATTTTGTCTACAATTTTATCGTAATCCCCTGCTGGAAGATAGCCTGTTTTAATAACTGCTTCTTTATCTACTTCTATACTAAAATTTTTCACAGGGAAATAGTTTTCGCGTTCATCTCTGCTGGTCACAAATTCCGTCTTGCTATCATCTGTCATAAAGCCTAGGACTTGATCAAGTGGATAGAACTGATTTTGATCTAGTGTTCGATTGTCCATAAATCTCACATAATCACGTTTCCCTGCCACTATACTTTCTGCAGGTATAGACATAGGTAGTGGTTCAGAATCAAACACTTTTTTTCTTAAGGCGCTACTGTACCACTCCGTTGGTAAAAGACTTAAATTGATAATTCGTATATCGGTTCTAATGCCTTCCACGTTTTGGGCATACCATAATGGATAGGTGTCGTTATCACCATTGGTGAATAGAATGGCATTCTTTTCACAGCTTTCTAAATAGTTTTTTGCAAAAGATATTCCCAAATATCTATCTGATCTATCATGATCATCCCAGTTTTGAGAACCCATTAAAAATGGTGCTGCAAACAATGCTAGGGCTGTGGCTCCCACTGCAGTTATAGTTTTTGCATTTTTATTTTTTACCAAGTCTACCAAGAAAAGTACACTTAGACCAATCCAAATACAGAAAACTTGATAAGACCCAACGTTGGTATAATCTCTTTCACGTGGCTCCATTGGAGGTTGATTAAGGTATATAACAACCAGAATACCCGTAAATACAAACATTACCAATACCGAGTAGAAATCCATTTTAGCTTTTTTAAACATGACGATCATACCTAAAATCCCCAAAATAAGTGGCAAGAAATAATATACGTTTCTGCCTTTGTTATATTCCATTTGACTGGTAACCTGCTGAGGTGCGCGCAACCTCCACTCGTCAAAGCCCGTTACACCAGAAATCCAATTCCCTTGTTGGCTATTGCCCGTTACGTTCTGAAGATCGTTTTGACGACCGACAAAATTCCACATGAAATACCTCCAATACATCCAACCTAATTGATACCTGAACATAAAGGTCATATTGTTCCCAAAACTAGGTTTAGTTTCTTTTGCCGTTTTTAATTGCTCTTGTAATTCTGCATTCGTTGGATCTTGTTGAACCTTTTGCTCCAAGCTTCTGATGCTATAGAACATCTCATCCATATCGCACCAGATAGGATAGTAATCAGATTTTTCTGACATGTCACCCATTCTAGGTAGCAAGGTTGTACTTCTTGGGTCAAACTCATATTCTTGCTTTTCGCCAGTTACAATATACTCTCCATCGCCTCTTCTATAGTTTTTGCCTGTCTCAATAATTCCGGTAGGTTGTGCATTCCAATACGGTCCGCTTATTAATGGTCTAGACCCATATTGTTCACGATTAATATAGCTCAACAAACTTTGAGCATCTTGAGGATCATTCATGTTTATGGCTGGACCTGCAATAGATCGGATAACAACCATAGAGTATGACGAAAAGCCAAGCATAACAAACGCATAGCATAAAATCACTAAATTAGCCATTGGCTTATTTTTCTTTATAGTGTAGTTCAATCCAAAAACAATTGCCAATACTATTAGTAGTAAGAAAAATAATACTCCAGAATTAAATGGTAATCCAAAACTATTTACAAAAATTCTGTCGAAGAACGCAGCAACTTCTGGTGTCTTAGGGATAACCACCCACTGTAAAAGTGCAATTGAACCAAGCCCAATAGCCGTAGCTTTTAGAATATTGCTTCTTGATGCACCAAATTTATTGATGAAATAATAAAGTATGATAGCTGGAACAACCAATAAGTTTAATAAGTGTAGACCTATACCTAAACCTATTACATAAGCTATAAATACAATCCATCTATCTGACGTAGGCTCGTCTTTTACACGCTCCCATTTCAAAATTGCCCAAAATGCTAAGGCCATAAAGCAAGATGAAGCCGCGTAAACCTCAGCCTCTACTGCACTAAACCAGAACGTATCCATAAATGTAACTGACAAAGCAGCTACAAGTCCAGAACCCAAAATAGCAATAGCACTACTTAGCTCTATACTTGAGGTATTTAAATCTAGTTTAAGTATTTTTTTTGCAAAATGGGTTGTAATCCAAAAGGTAAACATTACGGTAGCCGCACTTGCGACTGCACTTAACATGTTAACCGCAATTGCTACTTCATTTGTCCCTTTGGCTGCAAACAGGGTAAAGATCCTGCCCAACATCAAAAACAATGGTGCTCCTGGAGGATGCACTACTTGAAGTCTGTATGATGCCGATATAAATTCACCACAATCCCATAAACTTACAGAGGGTTCAAGTGTAAGTATGTACACGACTAATGCAATTACAAAGGTTAACCAACCACCTATGGTATTTATACGTTTAAAATTATTCATTCTACTTTGATACGTCTTTTGTTAAACGGCGAAAATAAAGATTTATACCGTTCTGTTTTTGAAAAATTGTGTAATCATTTTTTAGAAGCGCAGAAAGGCATTATTTTTGACCGTATAAATAGTACATAAATGTTAATTGGAGATTACAAAATATTAAATAAAAACTACGCAGAACTTATCGATTTTGCTAAATCTCACGCCTCTAGTTATCAAAACGCAGATCCTTTTCCTAGTATATACTTTGATAATTTTTTTAACGAAGAATTTTTAAGTGATGTACTATCTGAGTTTCCTGAACTCGGGGATAAAAGCGATATACAGTATAGCAACCCTAATGAAATAAAACTAGCTAGCAGGGGTGAGCAAAAGTTTGGACCCAAAACCAAGGTGTTAATGCACTTTCTCAATTCAGAGCCTTTTTTAATGTTTTTGAGTGAGCTTTCTGGTATAACTAACCTAATAGCAGATCCTTATTTTGAAGGTGGAGGTTGCCATCAAATAAAACCAGGAGGTATGTTGAAAATACATGCTGATTTCAATAAGCACCGCACCTTAGGCATAGACCGCAGATTAAACTTTTTGATTTACTTAAATAAAGATTGGAAAGAAGAATATGGTGGTCATTTTGAACTCTGGAAAACTGATATGTCTGAAAGCCGCGCTAAAATTTTACCCCTTTTTAATCGTGTCGCTATGTTTTCTACAACAGATTTTAGTTTTCACGGACATCCCGATAAGCTTAATTGCCCAGAAGATAGAAGCAGAAAATCCTTAGCCTTATATTATTACACCAACGGCAGGCCTAAAGAAGAAGTAAATGACGGCTTAGAGGACCACACCACTCTGTTTAAAGAGCGCAAAGGGGTTGACTCGGCATCCATGAAAGTATACAATGGCTTGGTAAATCTTGCCGTAGATATAATGCCTCCCGTACTGTATCGTACTTTGCGTAACATGAGAAAAAAATAGTCACTCCACCCGTAATTAGCTTACAAATATCCTTGAGTAATAAAATAGAGATTTCTGCATGCATTGTATGCGGAACTACGTCATTTAAAGATGAACTTACCGTAACCGATTGGTTAGTAAGTAATGAGGTTTTTTTTATTAAGAATTGCAATTCATGTGGTTTTCGGTTTACGTCTAACCCTCCGTCCGCAATGGATGCTGGGCCCTATTACGAAACAGAAGAGTACGTAGAGCACAGTGATAGCAGCGCTGGAATTATAAATACTGTGTATCACCAAGCTCGTAAATGGATGCTTAGGTATAAGCTCAGATTAATAAGAAAACACGCTAAGGGCAATAGGCTACTCGACATCGGTTCTGGTTCTGGTTATTTTATTCATTTTATGAAGCAAAATGGACTAGACGTAGCTGGAGTAGAAATAAGTGACAAAGCGGTAGCCCTGTGCCGGGACAAGTTTGGAATAACGGCCTACTCTCCAACACAGTTTTTGAATAACGAAATTCAAGGTGAATATGACATAGCTACTATGTGGCACGTTTTTGAGCATGTGTATAGTTACGACGAGTATTTTGCCATGCTAAAGCAGACACTGACTGCCGACGGAACTCTAATCATTGCCATGCCTAATCATCTTTGTTTAGAAGAAAAATATTACCGAAAATACTGGAATGGGTATGATACACCGCGACATTTGTGGCATTTCACCTCAGAGACCTTTACCCAATTTGCCGCGGATAGAGGTTTTGAAGTTGTCCAAGAACACAATTTACCATTGGATCCTTTTTATAATTGTCTGATTAGTGCTTCCTACAAAAAATCATTTAGCTTTATGCCTGCTACCTTGATGGTTGGACTTTTGTCTTTGCTCAACTCCATTCTTTTTTTCAAGAAAAGCAGCTCTATTGTTTACGTGTTAAAAAAGATATAATCAGGGGGTTTTTTATTACTGCAGCCAACTCCATGATACCAAAACAGTAACATAAATGAGTTCTGCCTGAATCTATTTCTTGCATGTGTAGCTCATAAATGTTCCCCCTACCTAACTTTAGTAGACCTTTAGTTGCTGCGCCTTTGTTTGTACTTTTTTAGCCATTAATTCAAAGTTCACTATTCAAGTATTCTCATATGTTTTTGTGTTTGTTTAAATAATGTTACTTTTGCACAAGTAAAAAACAATAAAGAGGGGTTTAAAGCCCCTTTTTTCTTACACAAATTTTGAGTTTAAAGCAACTTATAACTAGGATAATTGAAGAAGAATTGGTAGAAACCAATTGTTTTTTGGTCGGCATAGATGCTAACCAAGCAGAAACTAGTATGAAATTTTACATTGATGGTGAGAACGGGGTAGATATAAAGTTGTGTACCCGACTTAGCCGAAAAGTATCACGAATACTAGACGAAGAATACTTGGACGAAACACCCATTCGTTATGAAATATCTTCTCCTGGAACAGATCAACCGCTTATCGATATTCGTCAATATAAGCAACATATCGGTCGTGACCTTATCGTAACGTGTGATGATGAAACCTTAGAAGGTGAGTTAACAGAAGTGAACGACGAAAGTATAACCATACTTAAAACGATGGGCAAAAACAAAACAGAACTACAAACAATACTGTTTGAAAAAATAAATAAAAGCACAGTAAAAATATCTTTTAAACGAAAATAGAAATGAGCTTACAATTAGTAGAATCTTTCTCGGAATTCAAAGAATTCAAAAACATCGATCGAGCCACCATGATGAGGGTACTCGAAGACGTATTTAGAACCATGATTAGAAAAAAATATGGTTCTGATGATAATTTTGACGTTATCGTAAATACCGACAATGGTGACCTTGAAATATACAGGAACAGAGAAATTGTGGACATGGGAGAAGTTGAAGATCCCAATAAAGAGATAACTATAGAAGATGCTAAAAAAATAGAAGCTGACTATGAAATTGGTGAAGAAGCTATTCAAGAAATTGATATGGCTGAGTTTGGTCGCAGAACAATTCTTACTGCCAGACAAACACTTTTATCTAGAGTTCTAGAGTTAGAAAAAGATGAATTCTATAAAAAATATAAAGATAGAGTTGGTGAAATTGTAACTGGAGAGGTTTACCAAATCTGGAAAAATGAAATCATGATCTTGGATGACGAAGGAAATGAACTTATTCTTCCAAAAAGAGAAATGATTCCAAGAGATTTCTTCAAAAAAGGAGACAGCATGCGTGCTGTGGTACTTCGCGTTGAAATGTATAATTCAAATCCTAAGATTATCTTGAGTAGAACAGCTCCAGAGTTTCTTGAGCGTTTATTTGAATTAGAAGTACCTGAAATTCTTGATGGATTAATTACCGTAAAGAAGATAGTACGAGAGCCTGGAGAACGTGCCAAAGTTGCTGTAGAAAGTTACGATGACCGTATTGATCCAGTGGGTGCTTGTGTTGGTATGAAAGGAAGTAGAATACACGGCATTGTTAGAGAATTGAAAAATGAAAACATAGACGTCATTAACTACACTTCTAACATTCAGTTGCTTATACAAAGAAGCTTAAGCCCTGCAAAAGTGTCTAGCATTACTCTAGATGACAAAACAGGAAAAGCAGACGTATTCTTACCCGCAGATCAAGTATCACTTGCTATTGGTAAAGGAGGACACAACATTAAACTTGCAGGTAAATTGGTAGGTTATACTATCGACGTGTACAGAGAATCTAACGAAGACGAGGATATGGACGTTGATTTAGACGAATTTGTAGACGAAATAGATGCTTGGATTATAGATGAGCTGAAAGGCATCGGTCTAGATACGGCAAAAAGTGTACTTGAAATGAGTGATGCAGATTTGGTATCACGCACTGAGTTAGAGAAGGAAACAATTGAAGAAATTAAGAAAATACTAGAAGCAGAATTTGAATAATAATACTTTAAACCATTAAAGTATTATTTTCGAACACTGCTTAGCAATAGATGGCTGATAATAATAAGACATATAGAATAAATAAGGTTGCTACAGAGTTCAATGTTAGTTGGAAAACTATCGTAGATCACCTTGCAGACAAAGGTTTTGATGTGGAGCAAAAAATCACAGCAAAACTGGATGAAGCCATGTATCAAGACTTGCTCAGTTTTTATCAAAAAGATAAGCAAGCCAAGGAGGAATCACAACAACTGGAAATAAACATTCGTAAGGATGCAAAAACTGCGGAAATAGTTGAAACCAAAAAAGTTGAACCACCAAAGCCAGAATTTACGCCAGAACCTACTTTCTTTGTAAAAGATACGTCTGCTAAGTTTGTCCCTAAATTTGATGCTCCGGAGGTCAACCAAGTAACGATTGAACCAATTGCACCCAAAATTGATCCTGAGCCAATTGTAGTTGAACAAATCCCTCAGCCAGAGTTGATTGTAACCGCCGAAACCGAAAAAGTTGTTGAGGTTGAGAACACGATTCCTGAACCAATTGCTCCTGCTTCAGAGCCAACGCCAGAAATGGTACAAGAAGTTGGTACCTTAAAAATTCTTGGCACTATAAAGCTAGATACTCCTAAGAAAAAAGACGCTAAATTTAGTAAAAAAGAGGCAGAAAAACCGAGCATAAAAGCTAAGAAACCTGCAGAAAACGATAGTATACAGGAAAGTTCTACTCCAGAAACTCCTGCATTACCAACACCAGTAATTCCTGAGGTAATTGAACCTGTTGAGATCAAAACAGAGTACTCGAAATTAGAAGGAACTACGGTTTTAGGTAAAGTTGAAATAAAGCCTGTAGTTAAGAAAACCCGTACTAGAGACGCTAATGAGCCAAAGCAAAAACGTAAACGTATACGTGGCGAAAAAATAAGCCCTGATAAAGTACGTCCCGATAAACCCGGAACGCGTCCGACCACAGGAACCGGAACTGGCACAAGTCATGAAAAAACTGAAATAACCCAAAAAGAGATTCAGGATAAGATTAAGAAAACATTAGCTAACATGACTACTTCTAAGCAAGCCCCAAATCACGGTGGTAAGGTTAGACAAAAAGCTAGGAAATTCAGAAGAGAAGAGCACAAGAAAAAGTGGGAAGAAAAACAACTTCAGGATATCGTCGAAAGTAAAATTCTATCTGTAACCGAGTTTGTTACTGCAAACGACCTTGCAAATATGATGGATGTAAATGTAAACGAAATCATAGGTGCTTGTTTCTCACTTGGTATGATGGTTTCCATCAATCAACGTCTTGATGCTGAAACGATTCAAATAGTTGCCGAAGAATTTGAATACGAAGTAAACTTCGTAGACGCCGACGAAACCATTGAGATAGAGCAAGAGGAAGATAGAGAAGAGGATCTGAAACCGAGACATCCAATTGTTACGGTAATGGGTCACGTGGATCACGGTAAGACTTCTTTATTGGATTACATACGAAAAGCAAATGTTATTGCAGGTGAAGCTGGAGGCATAACGCAGCACGTTGCAGCTTACGAAGTTAAGTTGAAAACCGGTCAGAAAATGACTTTTATAGACACACCTGGTCACGAGGCTTTTACAGCAATGCGTGCCAGAGGAGCAAAAGTGACCGACGTAGCTATTATCGTAATTGCTGCTGACGACACCATAATGCCACAAACAAAAGAGGCAATTAGCCATGCGCAAGCAGCTAATGTTCCTATTGTTTTTGCGATCAACAAAATAGATAAAGATGGAGCAAACCCCGATAGAGTAAGAGAAGGGTTATCTGCCATGAATATATTAGTAGAGGAATGGGGAGGCAAGTATCAGTGTCAAGAAATTTCTGCTAAAAAAGGACTCAATATTGAAGAACTACTTGTAAAAGTAAGTTTAGAAGCCGAATTACTTGAACTAAAAGCGAATGCTAATAAAAATGCTAAAGGCGCAGTACTAGAGGCTAAGATAGAAAAGGGAAGAGGTGTAGTTGCTTCGGTTCTTATAAGCGAAGGAACGCTTAAAGTGGGTGATGCACTGATTGCTGGACAACATTTTGCACGTGTGAAAGCGATGTTCAATGAGAGGGGACAAGCAATGAAAATGGCAGGACCATCTTCACCAGTGTCTATTCTAGGGTTCTCTGCGGCACCTGCAGCAGGTGAAACGTTCCAAGTACTTTCTGATGAAGCTCAAGCTAAGGAAATAGCCAATAAACGAGAGCAGTTACAAAGAGAGCAGTCTATACGAACTACTTCTATGCTTACGCTTGACACTATTGGTAAACGACTAGCTATAGGTCATTTCCAAGAGCTTAAATTAATTATTAAAGCAGACGTAGATGGCAGTAGTGAGGCACTTTCTGATTCATTACTCAGACTTTCTACCGAAGAGATAGAAGTTAAGATTATTCAAAAATCTGTAGGACCAATTACAGATAATGACGTCCTGTTAGCTAAAGCTTCTGACGCAATCGTAATTGGATTCCAAGTTAGGCCAATGCCATCAGCTAAAAAACTAGCTGAAAATGAAGGTGTTGAGATAAAGCAATACAGCATTATATACCAAGCTATAGAAGAGATTAAAGCTGCCATGGAAGGCATGTTAGCTCCAGACTTAAAAGAGGAAATAACTGGTACTGCAGAGGTACGTGAGGTATTCAAAATCACTAAAGTAGGAACTATAGCCGGCTGTATGCAAACAGAAGGAAAGATGTATAGAAGCAATAAGGTTAGACTTATCCGTAACAACGTAGTAATTTATACTGGAGAAATAGAAGCATTGAAGCGATTTAAAGATGACGCCAAAGAAATAGGTAAAGGCTTCGAATGCGGTATCCAAATTAAGAACTACAATGATCTTGAACTGTATGACCTTATAGAAGGTTTCCGTGAGGTAGAAGTAGCGCGTAAGCTGAGCTAAACTGCTTTACTGCTTTCATAAAAGTTAGCTCTTTTTTGCAGCTTACTCATGAACCTAATTTTAGACTATACTTTAAGCTTAGGATGCTAGGAAATCTTTAACAGTTTTATGTAGCACACCTTGATAGTTTCCTTTGTGAAATGCTTCGTCCAAGTTTAACCCAAATTAGGCAATTGCGAAATTTGCTCTTTGGGTGGACAATTGGCCCCGGCCAATGGCAAGGTTAACCCCGACAATAGCATTCGCTAATCCTCGTTCAGCGTCTAACGCTGAATTCAGGTTTAATACCATTTTTGGATATTGGTGCTCTAGATTCGCCGCCGCGAATGCAAATCCGAAGTAATATTATTGAATTCGAAACTAATCTATCCTTACTACCGTCCAACTTTCTCTTATAACGCCATTTTCCTTAAAATGAACGTAATACATCCCAACCCTATAGCCACCAAATGTGATAACCGATATGCTTTGCGTAACT
>CAMDCQ010000037.1 GCA_945890595.1 Chitinophaga pinensis | reverse complement strand
AATGGTAGTCCTTTCGAGCATTAGGTCCTGCGACAATCATTACGATGTAATCTCCTGCATCTTTATACAGGTTTTGATTTCCTACTGGTGGCTTAAGCTCAGCTCTATGCTCGTCTATCCATTTTTGTAGGTTAAAAGGTCTTCTTACTGCCATTTTATGTCTAATTTTAAACGAATTTAAGGATTATCTGTCACTTCACAATATCCAAAGAATTGTAGTACGTTTGCATAAGGAAATATTAATAAAAAAAAGTATGTTGTTGTTTTTAAGTATGGGCGGAATGGAGTGGTTAGTTATCATATTTGCCATTCTTTTGCTATTTGGAGGAAAAAAAATTCCAGAATTAATGAAAGGGTTAGGATCGGGTATTCGTGAGTTTAATAAGGCGAAAAATGATGTAACCGAGCAATTAAGAGAAGGCATGAACGAAAAGCCAAAAACCGATTCTAAAACAGAGGACAAGTCCGCTGAATGATTGCAAAAAAATACACATCACTTGCCCAAATCCAGTCAGACATAAGCCAAGGAAAAACAACCTGTACTGACTTAGCCAACTACTATCTTCAACAGAACGAAGAACACATGCAATTAAATGCAGTGTTAGAAGTTTTCGGAGAAGAAGTGAAAATTCGCGCAGCGGCAATAGACCAAAAAATAAAAAACGGAACTGCCGGTAAATTGGCAGGAATGTTTCTTGCTATTAAGGATAATATCTGCTACCAAGGACACAACGCTTCTGGCTCTTCCAAAATACTAGAAAACTACGAAGCAGTATATACAGCTACAGCTTTACAACGCCTTTTGGATGAAGATGTCATTGTAATTAGTAGAACTAATTGTGATGAATTTGCCATGGGAGCCAGTAATGAAAATTCGGCTTTTGGCCCAGTTAAAAATGCAGCAGATCACACTAAAGTGCCAGGGGGTAGCTCTGGTGGCAGTGCCGTTGCGGTTCAAGCAGATTTGTGCTTTGCAGCACTTGGATCGGATACGGGAGGTTCGGTTCGCCAACCAAGTTCTTTTACAGGCACCTTTGGACTAAAACCTACCTACGGCAGAATATCCAGATACGGCTTGTTTGCGTATGCTTCAAGTTTTGATCAAATTGGCCCGATAACCAGCAGCGAAGAAGATGCTGCATTGTTGCTTGAAATAATGGCCGGTAAAGATGCATTTGATGCCACTTCTTCATCTGCTCCTGTTGAAAGATTCGTAGCCAATACCACCAAAAAATATAAAATAGCCTACTCTAAGGAGGCCATGCTTAGTGAAGGGCTAGCAGATGATGTTAAGTCTGCTTACATTTCACTTATAGACAAATTAAGAGCAGACGGACATACCGTAGAAGAGCAGTCATTTCCCTACCTGGATTATATGGTTCCTTGCTACTATGTGCTTACCGCAGCAGAGGCTTCTTCTAACCTTTCTCGTTATAGTGGTATGCTCTACGGGCACAGAAGTAGTGAAGCGCACGATATAGAGTCTACCTTTAAAAAATCAAGAAGCGAAGGTTTTGGTCATGAGGTGAAAAGAAGAATTATGACAGGTACTTTTGTGTTAAGTGCAGATTCTTATGAAGCTTATTACACCAAAGCATTAAAGGTGCGTAATGTAATTAAGATAGAGAGCGAAAAAATCTTAGAAAACTACGATTTATTTCTATGTCCTACTGCCCCTACTACGGCCTTTGAATTAGGTGGTGAAAAAACAAAAGACCCCATTCAAATGTGGCTTGCAGATATGTTTACGGTACAAGCTTCTTTAGCGGGTTTACCTGCTATTTCTATACCTACAGAAGAATCAAATGGCCTGTCTATCGGAATGCATTTTATGACGAAAGCATTTGCCGAAAACGAATTGTTTAACATTTCGAAAATAGTGACAGGGTATTATGCGACCTAGCTTATTATTTTTAGTTGGCATATTATATCTGAGTTGCTTTGCGCAAATCAGCGACAAAGAAATTACATCTAGACTTAAACGAATACAATCCGAAATCCCTTTGGATGTTAATCTGGAGGTACGTGCTCAAATTACCGATTATCAAAAAACAACTAAACCCGCTAACATAGAGACCATCCGAAAATTCTTGACGTTTGATGTCGCATTGAAAGAGGTGTTTATAGAAAAAAAGGTTCCAGTTGAGTTAAGATTTGCTAGTATCTCGTTAACCAATTTTAACCTCTGTGAAAAAGGGGTTGATGGCAAAGAGGGTCCGTTTGGCTTAAGACATAGAACAGCTATTAAAAATGGATTAGTTATAACCAATTATATCGACGAACGGAGAGATGTGCTAAAGTCTGCCGCTGTGTTTTGTAAGGAAATAACTCGATTGCACGAACTTTACCGTGACTGGCGTTTGGCGATTACTGCATATAATGCGAATGAAGATGATTGGCTAAAAGCATATGCTCTTGCAGGCGATGCACGCGATTACAACATGGTATGTAGCTATTTACCGGATATTGCTAAAAACACATATCCTCATTTTGTAGCGGCAACGTATTATGCTAGTTTTTACAAAGAAATGGGGTATAAAGCAAGACCAACGGCTATAAACACCGGGATAGTACCTGTTTCAAGATACACCACTTTAGAGCACTTGTCTACCGTGCTAAACGTAGATAACAAACTGCTAAAAGAACTTAATCCAACGTATAAAAAATATGTAATTCCTCAAACCACATCCCCTTTTTACGTCACTATACCATTTACCAGAATCAATCAGTTTTACGAATTGGGTAACGAGGTTTATGTCTATGCACCACTACCAGTGTTGCCTATTGCCGAGGAAAAAGCAAAAGACACAATAAGTGATGCACCTGTAAAAGCAAAAGAAGAAGTTCCTGTTGTGCAAAGCACAACAACAACGGTATACTACAAAGTGAGAAAAGGAGATATTCTACTGAGGATTGCTGATTTATATGATTGTGAAGTGAGTGAGCTAAGACAATGGAATAACATTCGAGGGAATAAAATAATCGTAAACCAACGCTTAAAAATAGTGGTCCCGTCTAGCCAACTCTCGTACTATAAAAAAATAGACAAACTGCCCAAAAGTGAATTAACGAGAATAACCTTAAAGGACTAAGTTGATGTGAAGCTTGACAGAAGTAAATATCTTGAAAGTAGAAGCGTAAGACCTACCAAATTACTTCTGGCTATAGTTGCAATAAACCTGCTCTTAGGCGTAATAGCGTGGTTATTTCCCAAAGAGGGAATACCGTTGAGTAGTACGTTTAAACTCAAATTTATTTCTGTGGATGAACTTATGGGTAACCATAAAGCTACGTATAGGGAAGTAAATATGGACAGCGTTTTGGCAGGAATTAACCCCAAAACAAATTCCGAAGCAACGGATACATTATTGGATGTTGTAAATCTTCAGACCGATACTCTTCATAAAAAGGATAAAACCGCAGCAGGAAGAGTTATGGCAAGCTTCAATGAGGTTCCATATTATCGGAGGATACAAATTCCAGAAAACAATCCTAACGCACTTAAATGCCTGCAAAACGGACTTAAGAACGAAAGCAAAACGAAGGTAATTCGGATATTGCATTATGGCGATTCCCAATTAGAAGGGGATAGGATCTCGGATTATTTCAGGAATAAGTTACAGAAGGTTTATGGTGGAGAAGGACCCGGTATCGTGTTGCCAAATGAACCTGCAGCGACTTCAAGACAATCTGTTTTTGTGTCAAACAGCAAAAACATCAAGAAACATGCTTTTTATATTAATGGAGCTACACGAAAAGATGGAAAATACGGAATTGGTGGATCCTCATTTACGTTTAATGGAGAGTACACCTCTTTTTTGAACTGGACGTATAACGAGGCGCAAAAAACCCAAGAACCTACGTTTAATAAGAAAAAGCAAGATCAGGCTTATCTGCTAATTAAAAATGGAAGTAAGAGCTACGGATGTGTAAGAAATTTTGCCCGCATAACTCTACTATATGCGAATGAAGAACTATCTCAATTGCAATTAACCTGTGACAACAAAATCAATAATTATAACTTAAAACCCACTAGCGACTTAGGTATACACCAATGGGATTTGAGAACGAATAAAGAACTTAGACTCGATTTTATAAACGGTAAATTTCCCCTAATTTATGGCGTTGCATTAGATGGTACTAGTGGAGTAGCAGTAGATAATTTTCCAATGCGTGGCAGCTCAGCTATCGGATTTAATAAAATGAGCAAAGAGTTATATCGCAAACAGTTGGAGGTGTTAAATGTACGAGCTATCATTCTTCAATATGGCACAAATGTGATTCCAAACATACGGTCTGACTATGAATATTATAAGTCTCTTTTAACTAAACAGCTACAAAGCATTAGAGCAGCCAATCCCGGGGTTAGCATACTCGTAATAGGACCAAGCGATATGAGTAAAAATGAGGGAGGAACAATGGTTTCTTATAGTAATATACCATTGGTACGAGATGCAATGCGGGAAGCAGCCTTATCCTCAGGTTGTTGCTTTTGGGATCTTTATGAAGCCATGGGGGGTGAAAACTCAATGGTGGCATGGGTAAACAAAGGGCTTGCGCAGAAAGATTACACACACTTCAGTTATAAAGGTTCAAAGTATATAAGCGAGATGCTTTTTGACGCATTAATGGAAAAAGTAAATAAGCAATAAGAATATGGAACTAACCCCAGACTACTTTATGAAACAAGCCTTGAAACAGGCAGAAAGCGCTTTGGCAGAAAATGAAGTGCCGATAGGGGCTATTGTAGTGGCCAATAATCAAATAATAGGAAAGGGATATAACCAGGTAGAACGATCCAACGACCCTACAGCACACGCAGAAATGCTGGCAATAACCGCTGCTAGCTCGTATTTAAATTCCAAGTTTTTGCAAGATTGCCAATTATACGTCACGGTGGAACCTTGTGTAATGTGCTATGGAGCCATAAAAAATGCGCGTATCAAAAACATCTTTATTGGGTGTCTAGAGCCTAAACACGGCTTTACTAATTTTTTAAATTCAGACCACAAACTCGTCATAAAATCTGGTGTTTTAGAAGAGGAATCCATAGTGCTTATGAAGTCCTTTTTTCAAGAGAAACGATAGTTGTAGTCGCCTAAAAACGGAACACTGCCGTTCCCTTTAAACCAAAAGCCTTTGCATTAGGATGACTTTCATCCAGGTAAGTAAGTCTGTGTATAAAGTCTAGCCTTACAAAGCGGAAGATGTTTTCTATGCCGTAACCAAGCTCCATATAGGGTTTACCTCCCACAAAAAAGCTAGGAGTGGTTATATTGGGATCGTTTAGTGGCATCAAACTTTGATTGGAAAGACTCATGGTACCATATACACCTTTAAAATTTACAAATTCCCGCCATTTTAACTTTTTAAGAAGCGGAATCCGATTAAAAAACAAGCCATTAAACTGGTGCTCATAATCTACAGAAGCATATTGATCTGCTGCAAACTCAAAGAAATCCATCAGATTGTAACTAAGATTATTGCTAAAAAAGGATTGATTCCCGCGCATAATAAATAGGGAGGGATAAGGCGCTTGTCCAAAGGTTTTGTAGGCTTTTACCGTATATTGAAAAGTACCCCAATTTCCTAAACTGTTAAATTGCCAAAGCTCTATTCCAAATTTATTGAATATGAATTCACCACCTAGTACATCGTTAAAACTGTGAGTATAATCCAATGATAGCACAGGAGCCTTAAGATTTCCAAGACTATATCTGTTTGTATTTCGATAGATAAATTGCTCTTTATACGAAAATCTACCGCGAAGATTGATACTCGTTATGTCATAGTTGCTTTTTATAGTAGAATCAAATGGGTTAGAATAGTATCCGAAATTAAAGTCACCCACTTTTTCAAATTCGTATGTCTTGTGCGTTAGATTAACGGATTGTGTATACCCTTTAATCAACTCTTTTTCAGCCCAAATACGTTTCGTAAAACTTCTACTGAGCCTATTAGTTCCCAACATCGAAAAAGCATCGTACAATGCAGAGGTCGCCACATACTCATCTGTAAGTCCGATAAGTTCAACATCTTTTTTTACAAACGCGCCGACTTTACCCCACTTGGCTCGGTCAAATACATACTCATTAAATATCCCAAACTTAAACTGCTTGTCACCAAACCCATAAGCGCCATATGTCCTAAATTGGTAGTCTTTGCTAAACTGAGGTGAAGTTCTAAAACCTACCCTTGTGCGTAAACCTTCTAGCTGATTATACCCTAGAACGTAATACCACGGACCTAGATCTATTTTGCCTTTGGGTATATGACCTTCTATGGCTATTTCTACGATGTCAACATAGCTTTTAATCAGCGGTTGGTTCTTAAGGGAATCTACCATTTGATAGATGCGTTTATCTTCAAGAGAGATCTGTTCGTGTCTTGCGGTGTCCCAATAAATGTCATTTTTGGTAAATGAATTTTCGACCACGCTTATTTTGTCTTCGTAAAAAGGCAATTCGTGTACCCTGTTGATTTTTATGTTTTTGGTAGAATTGTAGTATAAACCAATCATACCGACGGTACTATTGGTTAGTTCAGCAATGTCTATAAGTACCCTCGTTTTGTTGGGTAACCAATAGGTTGGTTCTACTTCCACAAATTCCTGTTGAATCTTTAGTTTTTCGATAAAGTTAAGATTTGCCTTATTGCCTATTTCTAGGCTTAATCGTTTCAGTGCATACGAATTGGCCTCTATCCATATCATACCGCTAAAAACCAGATCCATGGGGTTTTTAGGATCGACTTTTATTTGATAGCAAGGAACGCCACCTATCTCTACACTATCTATTAAGGTGAAAAAATAATAGGCTTTTGCCTGAAAACTAAGCGGCGATATAAAATCTTTGTCTAAAATGTAAAGGTTGTTTTCGTAAAAATTGTATTGCTGAAAAGTAGAACCGAGTATTTGAGAAACATAACTTTCTTCGCCCACTCCCACTCCTTGTATCTTAGTGGCTTTTATTACTTCTTTGGTACGTCTGGGTATTTTTCTGAAGTAATAATCGCTAATGGTTTCAGAAACAAAAACAGGTAAGACCTTTTGACTTCCTGAATCGCTAAAGGATGAAATGGTATCAAATAGTGGCTCCATTGCACTAAATAGTTTCCGTTTTTTAAATTTATCAGAAACATTATCTACGGCAAGTTGCACTTTATTGTATCCCTCATACTCGTAGTATTCTATTTTGTCAGGATTATACTCTTTCTTACGTTTTTCAGCGCGTTTCATAATCACATCGGCAGGATTTATACCTCCTGGACGTACTATAAATTCCTGTAAGCTATTGGCAGATTCTGAAAGGGAAAAATCTATAATTTGTTTTTGGCCGGTGACTACACTTTTTTTTACCAAATTGTATCCCATATAAGAGGCGACTAAACTATCCACCGTGAGTGATGTCCGTATCTCGTAAAAGCCATCAAAATCAGTTACTGCGCCTAGACTTACATTATTACCCCTTAAGGTAACATAAGGCAAAGGCTCACCCGACTTAGAATCGGTAACCCTGCCCGTTATAGTGGTTTGTGACCAACTAGTCAACCACACAAAGCTAATTAATGTAATAATAAGTACTCTCACAACAACAGGGCAAGTATAGTCTTTTTACCCTTAAAGAAACAGCCTTAACTGGCTAAAAATATTTCAACGGCTTCTACAAAAGCTTGTGGTTGTTCGGCATGTATCCAGTGCCCCGAATTTTTTATTTCAATAAAACTAGCTTGCGTAAATGTATTTTCTATGTTAACAATATCTTCATGGGTAATGTATCCCGAATTTTCACCGTATATAAATAGCGTGGGTGCGTTTATGAGCCATTGAAAATCAAGTGCTGAAATCATTTGAGGATAGAATGATTCGATAGGCTTTAGGTTAAATTTCAAGTGGTACCCTTTTTCAGACCTGTCTAAATTTTTAAGTAAAAACTGACGCACACCAGCATTAGGCTCTAGTACTGCAAGAGCAGCATCTGCCTCATTTCTATTTTGACACATAGAAAAATCAATAGTATTAAACGCCTTAAAATAGGCGTCATGACCAGACTTGTATGCCCTTGGACTAATATCAACCACAATTAGTTTATGTAACTTGTCAGGGTGTAAATCAGCAAATCTCATCACAGTTTTACCTCCCATAGAATGCCCCATGATATCTGCAGTTGAAATTTGCAAATCATCCATAAGTTCTGCTAAATCGTCTGCCATGAGTTCAAACGACATATCGTTTGAATGAGGGCTATTGCCATGATTACGCTGGTCTATGCTTATTACCGTATATTCATCGGAAAGTTTTCTGGCAATGTTGTGCCAGTTGTCTAACATACCAAATAATCCATGCAGAATAAAAAGGTGCTTTTTGGCATCACTTGAAGTACAAGGATATAGTTTGTAGTTTAGTTTCATACCGATATAAAAAAAGGGTAAAAAGTAAACACGATTAAGTTTCTACCCTTTACCCTTTCAATTAGGATTTATTAATTAACCTAAGATATCTTCTACTGGAGTATAGTCTAGGTTAAATGCATCTGACACACCTTTGTAACAAACTTTTCCGTTTACTACGTTTAAGCCAAGTTTCAACTCTCTGTTTTCGTTACATGCTTGTTTCCAGCCTTTATTAGCCAGTTGTATAGCATACGGAAGAGTTGCATTGGTAAGTGCTACTGTTGAAGTATAAGGAACTGCACCAGGCATGTTAGCCACACAGTAATGTACTATATCATCTATGATGAAAGTAGGATCTTCGTGTGTAGTAGGTTTACAGGTTTCTATACATCCACCTTGATCTACAGCTACGTCTACGATTACGGTACCTGGAGACATTAGCTTAAGCATATCTCTAGTGATTAGATTTGGAGCTTTTGCACCAGGAATAAGTACTGCACCAACGATAAGGTCCATATGTGGAATCAAATCACGAATGTTCATCTCGCTACTAAAACGAGTTATTACATTTGCAGGCATAACGTCATTTAGGTATCTAAGTCGCGCTAAGCTCACATCAAGTATAGTAACTTGAGCGCCTAAACCAGCTGCCATTTTAGCAGCTTGAGTTCCTACAACACCACCACCTATTACAAGAACTTTTCCTGGAGGCACACCTGGTACGCCACCTAAAAGAACTCCTTTACCTTTTATTGGTTTCTCAAGGTATTTAGCACCTTGTTGTATTGCCATTCTACCAGCTACTTCACTCATTGGCACAAGTAATGGTAAGCTGCGGTCTGAAGCTTCCACCGTTTCATATGCTAAACAAACAGCATCACTTGCGATCATCGCATGCGTAAGAGGCTCATAACTAGCAAAGTGGAAATAGGTAAATACTAATTGATCTTTCTTTATAAGCTTATATTCTGCTTCAATAGGCTCTTTCACCTTCATGATCATTTCAGCAATTGCATAAACCTCTTCAATGGTGTTTAAAATCTGTGCTCCAGCATCCATATACATTTGGTTGTTGAATCCAGATCCTACTCCGCCGTCTTTTTGTACGTATACCGTATGGCCTCTCTTGGTAAGCTCCAAGGCTCCACCTGGTGTTAGGGCAATACGATTCTCGTTATTCTTGATTTCTTTAGGTACACCAATTATCATTTTTGTATTATTTTAAGTCGTGCAAAAGTAGGTTTTTTGGCTTTCGGTTGGTCGATTTTTAAAATTGAACGAATCTATATATCATTGCCCTCCCTATAGAATTTTGGAATACTCACAACAGCGTGTCCGTTAATCCCTTTATCTATTTCCAACACGAAGCAATTACGCTAAATTAAGAAGTGCTATCAATAGAGTGAGTAGATGTATGTATTCGCTTAGATTCTTGGCGATACTTAGCAAATTTCTACGTGAAAACTAACCTACTATCTCTCTGGCCACCACTTCAGGCAGCTTACCTTCGGCTAGGCCTTTCGTTATTTGTGATTGATGGTTTTCTATCTTCGCTAAGAGTAGATCTTGTATGGTTTTTTGAGTCCAATAGTACATTTGCGCTTGTCGGTTTTTTGATTTCCAGAGATTCTCAATCATCGTAGCTTCAAATTCAGTCACTTTATCCCAAAATATAGCTATTCCTTGTTCATGTATAGCGGATGCAGTTATAACTTTAGGCACCCATTTATTTTCATTTTCCGGCATTAGATGCAGCGCCATACTGTATTCTTTTGCGGTGAGACTTGCTTGCCGTTCGGCATCTCCATCAGCTTTATTTACCACGATAATATCAGCCATTTCCATGATGCCCCGCTTGATTCCTTGTAATTCATCACCTCCTCCCGGATTTAACACTAGTGTAAATACGTCTGAAAGTTGTGATATTTCTGTCTCGCCTTGCCCTACTCCAACACTCTCTATGAGTATAGTATTGTAACCAGCCGCCTCACAAAGGAGCATAGCCAATCGTGTGTTTTGTGCCAGACCTCCGAGTTGTGCTCCAGAGGCAGTGGGTCTTATGTAGGCCCTTTCATGCGAACTTAAATAGTTCATTCTGGTTTTATCGCCTAAGATGCTACCATGGGTTTTACCACTACTGGGATCCACACTCAACACTGCAATTTTTCGTGAAGGATCTTGAAGTATATACTTGCCTAATGCTTCTATAAACGTGCTTTTACCGGCTCCTGGTGTTCCTGTAATCCCTATTCTAAAGGTATCGTTTTGTGGTCCGAAGTGTGCAATTACTTCAAGTGCTAAGTTTCGTTTTTCGGGTAAAGAACTCTCTGCCAAGGTAATGGCTTTACTTAGGGTTCTTGTGTCTCCAGTGGTTATTCCTGATACGAGCTCTTCTTTTGTCATTCCTCAAAAAATATTCGGTTTACACGCTCACTTACGTTCGTCAGTATTTCATACGGAATAGTTCCAATAGTGGCAGCGAGTTCATCTACGCTCGGGCTATCTCCAAAAATAATTACTTCGTCTCCTTCTTGGCAAGTGATGTCGGTAACATCGCACATGGTCATATCCATACACACATTGCCAACTACAGAGGCCATTTTTCCGTTGATGCTAAAACTCCCCTTACCTCGGCTAAAAAGACGACTATACCCATCGCCATAACCAACTGCTACAACCGCTATCTGTCTGTCTTTATGGGATTTATCATGTTGTCCATAGCCTATTCCTGCTCCAGCTGGTACTGTTTTTAGTTGACTTATATAGGTCTTAAAACTGCTTACAGGAAGTAACTTAGTGCCTTTATCAATTGGAGATATGCCATAAAGCCCAATACCTAATCGCACCATGTCAAACGTTGCCAAAGGAAAACGTTCTATACCGGCACTATTTGCTATATGCTTGATCACGCTTTTGCCTAGAGTAGCTTCTATCGCTTCACAAATAGAGGTAAATGTAGTAATTTGTTGGTTTGTAAAATCATCTAATTCGCTAGTATCGGAAGCTGCTAAATGACTAAATACCGAAACCACTTCTACTTTAGAATTTGTTTTTAGAAGCGAAAGTAATTGAGGTAAGTCATGTTGATCAAAGCCCAAGCGGTGCATACCCGTATCAAACTCCAGGTGAATTTTTAATGAAGCATTTTTTACTTTTTCAAAGCTTTCAAAGGAATAAATAACCGGTTGTATATTTTGCTCTAGGTAAGGTGTCAGGTCATTTAAATCGGGATTTAGCACCATAATAGGCAACACTATCCCAGAGGATTTTAAATCAGTTGCTTCATCGGTATAGGCGACACCAAGGTAATTTATCTGATTAAACTCAAGACGTTTGGCTATTTGATACCCACCGCTGCCATAGGCTAAGGCCTTGACCATAGCCATTATTTTTGTCTGAGGGCCAACTGTATTTTTAACTAGGTTAAGGTTGTGCTGCATGCGAGTCAGGTTTACCTCTAGTACCGTTTGGTGTGTTTTTACCCGCAGTCGTTCTGCTATTTGTTCAAATGCAAAATGACGTGCTCCTTTTAGTAAAATAGTTTGATTTTTTAACTCATAAAGGGAATGTTGCTTTAAGAATGTTGCCGTATCTGGATAAAATGTAGCCGGTAGTGTAAACAGACGAGATGCCTCAGTTATTTCTTTTCCAATGCCTATAAGTTGATTTATAGAATGATCTTTTAGGAGCAAATTTAAATTGGCATACAGCACATTGGGTCCGGCATTAGATTGCTGAATATCTGAAATAATTACCGTAGCATACTGTTTGCTACTTTGCTGTTTCATGAAGTCCAATGCCATTACAGTAGACTGATAGTCGGCATTGTAGTAATCTAAAATCAATTGACAATTATTAATGCCAGCCACATGTTGTAACCTCATATCTACTATAGGAAGCGTGGAGACACGCGCAGCGGTGTCACTTAAGTTGGCTCCCAGTGCTACCGCTGTTGTTAAAGCAGTTAAGGCGTTTTCAACAGAGGCTTTATCATACTGCGGAAGATAAATAGAAGTACTTTCAGCTTTGTAATTCAAGGTAAACTCTCCATCTTCACCAAGCGTTACTTTTATATCAGAGATTGAATCGTATCCGAAAGAGAACACTTTTTTCCCGCTAGTATTAAGAGCTTTTATGGCCAACTCTTCGCTACTTGGACATACTACAAAATCACAATTTTTAAAAAGCTGTAGTTTTTCAGTTAATTTTTCTTCATCTGTACCAAATTGAGCAGCATGTGCATCGCCTAAATGGGTAAACACGCCAACAGTGGGCTGAATAACGCTTTCTAATCTGACCATCTCATTGGGCTGAGATACCCCAGCCTCAAAAATACCTAAGGAAAAATTAGAGGAAAGTTGCCAAACGGATAAGGGAACCCCGATTTGAGAATTATAACTTTTCGGACTTCTGCATATCGCAAATTTATCTTTTAGCAAATGATTGATGTATTCCTTCACAATCGTTTTCCCGTTACTTCCTGTAATAGCGATAACAGGAATGGAAAACTGTTTACGATGGTACGAAGCTAGTTGTTGCAATGCATCTAGCGTATTGGTAACCAAGATGTAATTGGATTCCTCCTTTGGTTTTTCGCTTACCAAAAGTCCTGCAATATGTTGCCGTAATGTTTGGGCTATATAGTGGTGCCCATCATTTTTAGAAGTAACAATGGCAACAAAAAGAGAAGATTCGGCAAGTTGAATCTTACGAGAATCAGTGGTAATATTTTGGATGATAACGGAACCGTTACCATGCAATTGACCACCTACTATTTTTGCTATTTCGGTTAAGGAGTACAAGTGAATTACAAAAATAGGCTTATTGTACACTAATTTAGCAGCCTTCAAGTGTTAGAGCAGAATAAAAAGAAATACACACCATCTCAAGCTAAAAGTCTAATAGCTAAATATTGCGCCTATCAAGAACGCTGTCATCAGGAAGTACGTGATAAGCTATATAATTACGGATTAATCCCAGATGAAGTAGAACTCCTCATTTATGAACTTATTCAACAGGATTTTATCAATGAAGAGCGATTTACATTAGCTTTTGTACGAGGAAAATTTGCTTATAAAAAGTGGGGCAAAAACAAGATTGTACAGGAATTAAAGAAAAGAAAAATATCGGATTACTGTATCAAGAAAGGACTCAGCGAAATAGATATAGGTAAATATGACGAGACGCTGGTTGATCTTCTTACCAAAAAAATACACAGTTTAAGAGGAATAAAAGGATATCAAAAAAACTACAAAGCGGCCCAATTTGCCATTGGCAAAGGTTATGAGTCAGACATGGTGTGGTCCTTTATCAAATTGCATTTTCCAGAAATAAATTAGCAAATGGATATTTTAAATCACCTTACTATTCCTAGTCCATTGCATCAAGTGAGTACGGCTTGGAGCACTGACGCTGCTGTAGAGATTTACATGAAAAGAGATGACCTCATTCATCCTATAATTTCAGGCAATAAGTGGCGTAAATTATCCGGGATTTTAGGTCATTACGACAAGACTACCTATCGTGAAATCGTAACATTTGGAGGTGCATTTTCAAATCATTTAGTTGCTACTGCAGCTAGTTGTGCGATACTAAAAATACAGTGTACGGGCATTATCAGAGGAGAAGAGCCAAAACAACTAAATGGTGTTTTAAAGCTTTGCGAGATGTATGGTATGCGTTTAACATTTGTCACGCGAGAAGAATACAAAGAGCATAATCGCCAATTGGGTGTTTGTGAGGAAAAGCTCTTTATACCAGAGGGTGGCGCTTGCGAACAAGGCACACTAGGATGTTTTGAGATACTTAAAGAAATAGAGTTAAAAGGAGTTTCGAAGGTGTTTGTGGCATGCGGTACAGGCACTACTATCGCGGGAATGTCAAAATATATGGAGAGTATAAATGACGATACACCGGTGTATGGCATACAAGTGCTAAAGGGGAATGGCTACATAGCCAAAGACCTCCAGGACGTATATGGGATTCACAACGTAACCATATACGATGAGTTTCATTGTGGTGGATATGCCAAGACATCCCCAGAACTGATGGATTTCATCAAAGAATTTACAGCAGAAACCGGAATACTATTAGATCCTGTTTATACCGGAAAAATGATGCTAGCTATAAAGAAGCTATGTATTTCAGGAGATATAAAACAAGGCGATAAAGTAATTGCTATTCATACGGGTGGCCTCACGGGATGGTTTGGTAAAGTGGAAGAATTATAATTGTAGTGACAAAGAATAATCCTTCTGACTTTGTTTTACATGATTGTTTCCTTGTTCTTCTCTGATTACACATTCTTTTGTATCAAGCTATTTCAGGACTATACATAAGCACCCATAAAAAAAGCCCCGACGTTAGTCGAGGCTTTTTTTATGGGTTAGATTTTTTTATTGTTCTGGAGCCACAACAGTAGGAGATACAACTGCCGCTGCTTTATTCACGTTGCCACGGATAGTTAAAAACTCTGTTCCTCCCTCACCACTGTGGGTTACTGTAATTGTTTTGGTAAAGTTACCTGGTCTTCCTTTAGAATCAAAAGTAGCGGTAATTACGCCTTCTTTTCCTGGAGCAACTGGCTCTTTAGTCCATTTAGGAGTAGTACATCCACAAGAAGCTTTCACACTGTTCAACACTAGAGGTGCATTACCTGTGTTTTTAAATGTAAATGTAACCGTTGCTTGAGTACCTTCTTCTATTGTCCCAAAATCATGCTCGTTTTTTTCTAGAGCCATCTTCGCTTGAGCTTCTGAAGACAGTGTGATTTTTTCGTTTGTAGTCTCTACTTGTGCAATGCTTGTTGCTGCAAATCCAAATACAAATACTGATAGTAAGATAAAATTTCTCATTTTTTGTTATTTATTTAGTTTCAAAATTAATGTTCCACACGACAAGAACAAATAGAATGCCAAAATAATAGAATTATTATAATGGTAGTTTAGATGTAATTGGGTTTTCGTTTCTCTAAGAAGGCCGTCGTTCCTTCTTTAAAATCAGGGGTTTCGAAGCTTCTTGCGAAACTGTCTATTTCAAATGCTAATCCGTCCTGGTTCTCATACAATGCATTGGTGCATTTAATAACCTCTGCAATAGCTAATGGCGATTTACCTACGAGCTTTTCTACGTAAGTAATACACGTTGGTAGCAATTCTGCCAGACTAACTACCTGTGTTACTAGTCCATAATTCAATGCGGTGTTGGCATCTATAGACTTTGCGGTAATAAGCATATCTAACGCTCTTCCTCTGCCTATGAGCTGTGCAAGACGCTGTGTTCCGCCATATCCTGGAGGTACACCAAGATTTACTTCTGGTTGCCCAAACAGTGCATTTTCACTCGCAATGCGCACATGACAAGACATCGTAAGCTCACATCCACCACCCAGCGCATAGCCATTTACGGCAGCAATAACGGGTATTTCACTCTGCTCGATACGGTTAAATACATTTCCGCCTTTGGCGCTCATTTCTTTTGCTTCAGCTTCATTAAAATGAGCAAACTCGCTAATGTCTGCCCCGGCAGCAAAGGCTTTCTCACCTTTTCCGGTGATTATAATTCCTCTGACGGTTTTTT
>CAMDCQ010000036.1 GCA_945890595.1 Chitinophaga pinensis | reverse complement strand
ATATGTCGTTCAGTAAATGGAGTGATATTTTTAAAGGTGCTAAGACCTTAAATCTTATTCCGGGTACGTATAGTTTTGGCTTGCAAACGGATGATTACTTTACAGATAGGAATAATGTACTAGGGGTCAATTACTGCTGGGTAACGGCTAACGGAAGTTTATTGTATCAGTATCAAATAGAACGTTTTGATTTTGATCAAGGTAGATACATCTACACCCATATCGATCCGTATTTAAAATGGGTAGAGGGTCGGACCTATATTCGATTGTTCAAAGAAAAATTTAACCCGTTACCCTATTATAGGCAAAATCAAGAAGGAGAAATTCTGCTGAAGCAAGGTGATACTGTGCGCATGAAAGTGTACACCCAAGATTATGTTGGGCTTATGGATAGCATCAGTTGGGTAGTTGTAGGTGATACGGCTGGCAAAGCGTTAAAAATGGATTCCAAAGTAACATTTGATGAGAAAAAACGAATAAGTTCAGGTACGAGTTTCAAGTTTTACGAATGGGATATTACCATCTCCAAAGAGGCGGTGTATCATCCATTTGATTTTAAAATGAGCATAAAACCAAAGAAGGAAAACATGCTAAGTAAAACCTTCCAAATGCATTATCCCTACACGCCATTACATACCTATATCGACATTAAATATACGGTGCCTGATGCTTGGCTTAGCTATGGCGATAAGCTTTGCGCGGTGAGTATTGATGGGAAACGCCTAACCTACGAAGGTGGAGTTCTGAAAGGCAACATCCTCACTTTTAGAACTAGATCTTTGGGTGAATATGCGATAACGTATGATGATAAACCGCCTGTGCTTCGGGTAAGTAATTTGGGTAAAAACTTCAGATTTTCGGTAAGTGAAAATCTTAGTAAAATAGATCGGATTATATGTTCGATGGATGGTAAATGGATATTGGCGGAGTACGAACCCAAAACAGGTATGATTTGGGGCGAAATACCGAAGTGGTTAAAACCGGGGGAGTATGATTTTAAACTGGTCGTTATTGATGGGAGAGGGAATAGAGCCGAATTTGCCCGAAAATTAAAGATTTAGTACTATCGACTCATACTAAGTAACGACATTAGCTACATGTAAAAGGCTAGGTAGAAAAGTAAGAGCGTCAAGATATACAAGATACAAAAAGCCCGGTGAACTAAAATTCATGCGCTTTATTTTTTGTAATCCATTTTTATAAAGTATTGTTGTATAGATATGTCAATACCACAAATAGGAGATAAAGCACCTGCTTTTCGCGGTGAAAATCAAAAAGGAGAGAAAATAAGTTTAGGGGATTTTTCAGGCCGAAAATTAGTGCTGTATTTTTATCCTAAAGACGATACTCCAGGTTGTACCGCACAAGCATGTAACCTAAGCGAAAACTATAAGCAGTTGCAAGCACAGGGATATAAAGTGTTGGGTGTAAGTCCAGATACGGCTAAAAAACATCAGAAGTTTATCGAAAAATATAACCTAAGTTTTGATTTGCTGGCAGATGTAGATAAAGAGACTATCCAAGCCTATGGCGTATGGGTTGAAAAAAGTATGTACGGCAAATCGTATATGGGTGTCGCGCGTACTACCTTCATCATTGACGAAAAAGGAATAATACTAGACGTCATCGAAAAAGTAAATACCAAGGAGCATACCGCTCAAATAATTTCATAATGGTTCATAGCCCATCAGTATAAAAAAAACCCCTGCGATGGCGTCGCAGGGGTTTTACAAACCTACTGAAAAATGCTTAACAATTCTATTCTTACACTAGTGTAACGGTTAAGCAGTCAAAAGAGTTACACGCCATTTACCAATGACTCTTTTTGGTTGATAAATGGCTGCTAAAAAGGTAGGTCGCCTCCTTTTTTGGTACCTTCTTTAGCAGACATGAGCATAAACTCATTAGCTACGATCTCTGTGATGTAACGTTTGTTGCCGTCTTTGTCGTCCCAGCTGCGATTGGTTAGTTTACCTTCTAGCATCACTTCTTTGCCTTTGGTGAGCAGTTGTTCCATGAGTTCTGCGGTTTTACCCCAGGCTACTACATTGTGCCATTGGGTATCTGTAACCCGTTCACCGTTTTGATTTTTGTAGGTTTCGTTGGTAGCTAATGTAAACTTGGCTACTTTTTTTCCGTTTTCAAGGGTTTTTACTTCTGGGTTCATGCCTAGATTACCGATTAACTGTACTTTGTTTTTGAATGCGTTCATAATAATGTTAAATTGTGTGTTGGTGTTAAATGTGTTTTTTTTCGTGTGCTAGCCGAGGCTAACGATTATTATTGTTTATTAATTTCTGCTGTTCCATTCGAACAACACTGCAAAGAGAATGAGGCTAGCAAGTGGCAAGCGAAGTTTAAGTATTTACTTACGCTTATAAATACTTGTAAGCGTTTGCAAACGGATAAAAACAATGAAAATGAGGTAGTTAAGCAAAATAATAGGTTTATTTATTTTTTAAAAATGAGTGCATTTAGAGATGTGTATTTGGCAAATAGGCCACAAAAAAGCAACCATCGCTGCATCCATTACTACAAAGGCAGAAGGAACCAAAAACGTACCACAGGTTACTTTAGTTACGGATAGACAAAGTAAATACTGCACTATCGCTCACGTGGCTCACTCGCGAAATAGGCGAAACACACATGCATCTTGATAATCAGAGAATTAATCGAGTGTCCAAATTTGAAGCTGAACATTACATTAATGCAGGGGAAGTCTCCAATCCCTATTACCATTATCCAACAAGACCTTCTGTATTTACTAATTGGAAAGCCTTGTGGTCACAAGATAGCGGATTTCATGTAGTGAATGACGGACATGCTTTTATAAAAGCAGGTAAAGAGATACGATTGCAGCCTGGTTTTAGTGTAACAGACAGCGGCGAACTACATGCTTGGATAGAACCTATGCCAGTCTGCACTTACTCCTTAGATGAATTGAGAGACCTGTATAATGCCTCAGCTCCTAAAATGGAATTAAGCGTACCAAAGGAAATAAATATTTCTGAAAGTATCGTAGCCTACCCGAACCCCACCAATGGAGATTTATATATACGGTCTGACTTAAAAGCAGCCTATCGAGTAACCAACTTATATGGGGCAACATTATTTGAAGGGGATATTTTAATAGGAATCAATACCTTATCTTTGGATAATTTATCGAAAGGAATATACATAATACAAGTGACAGAGGGTAATAGCAGGTACAACATTAGAATACTAAAACAATGAGAAAGTTACTATTTTTAATAATACTAGGTGTATTGGGCAGTTGCAAAGACAACTGCCCCGACCCTAATGGAACGGGAACTAATGGAAATGGCAATAATGGAGGCCCTGGAACGGTTTATACCATAAAAGGGAAACTGCTGAATGGTACAACCATGGAGCCTATCAACCCTGGTATGATGATGACTCTAGTAGCCCAAAACAATGGACTCGCTGTAAAAAGAGAAGAACTGGGTACTTGTGAGATACAAGAAGATGGTAGTTTTGAGCTAAAGTATCTCTACTCTGAAGTAGCTGCAATTTCTACTGCTTTTATGCGGTTTGAGTCTCAATTTTACATCTCCGAGTATCTACCTCGGAATCAAAGTTTGGATACTGTTTTTTATGAATCCACCCTAGGAGGTGGAGTAATTATCATAGAAGATGCACCTCCTTTTAACACGATTTATATTGCTTACTTAAACGAATTTGATGAATATCAATTTGACAGCACTACTCAAAACACCGTTAAAAAAATTGACTTTATATATAAACCAACTAGGTTTGGTGTCTATTATGATTCAGTTAGCATAGGTTACAATGAGAGTACTGGTAGAATACAAGGCAATCCTAAAGGTGTTTCTGTGGAAGTAAGAGGTGATCCATTTTGTGACACTTTAGTCATTGAATATTAGATATTAGAGCAAATGCACATTGGGTGGCTCGCAAGCCAAACCGCAATCCTGCCACCCAAAGAGCATTCGCCGCGGCGAACCAAAAGATGATAACTACCATATTACACTGTGTATAACGTAATGCCGCTCCTGCCCGCAAGCCAAGCAAGAGCGGCACTTACGCATACACTCACGTTATATCCCATTTTAAACGACCGAAATAGAAACCGCAAATTGAAAATAACAAACGTTGTAAAAGGACAGATCCTACAAAGAAGCGGTGAACTAAACACAAAAGTGTTTACGGTACAAAGTGGCTTATTGCGCAGTTACACCATCGACCACAAAGGGAAAGAACATATTTACATGTTTGCACCAGAGAACTGGATTATTACCGACAATTGCGAAGGAGATATTCCTTGCGACTTATTTATAGATGCACTTGAAGATTCTACATGTCGTGTAACAGAAAAAGACTTTGAAAAATTAACCTCAGATAGGAAATTATTAATCAAGCGTATAAATGTTCTACAAAAAAGGGTCATTATGTTAATGAGTTCCAGTGCTATTGAGCGCTATGAACATTTCATTGAAATTTATCCTGAAATTACCCAAAGGGTTCCTCAGCGAATGATTGCATCTTATCTGGGCATCACGCCAGAAGCATTGAGTAGAATAAGAAAAGAAATATCGAATGAAAAAGTATAGCTAAAATCACTTCTTGATCTACATCAATGCACCGCTTTTTTAATGCTCGTATCTTTGTGCTATCTTAAACTATCTAAAAAATAAAAAAATGAAGCAATTTAGTTTTGCAGTTTTGGTTGGAGCAACATTGTTGCTTTCTGCTTTCACAGCCATAAATTCAGTTGATTGGAAAATCTCAAACAACTATTCAATCAAATTTAAAGGAACAGATGCCGAAGGCATTTTTAAAACTATGACAGGGGGAATCTCATTTGATGCAAATGATTTGTCAGCTTCTAAATTTGCTGTTTCTCTTGACGTGTCATCCATTAACACAGGAAATGGTATGAAGAACAAACATGCTAAAAGTGATGAATGGTTTGATGCTGCTAAATATCCAACAATTACGTTTAATTCCAGTAAAATTTCAAAATCAAAAGATGCCTATCTAGTAGAAGGAACTCTAGAAATACACGGCGTTAAGAAACAAGTTAAGATTCCATTTACCTTTGTCTCTAATACATTTAAAGGGAATTTTAGCATAAATAGAATGGACTTTGGAGTTGGCACAATGCAAGGAATGTCAAAGAAAGTTTCCAATCAAATTACGTTAGAAATCGCTGTTCCAGTAACCCAAAAATAGTACAATGAAAAAGATTTTTACACACGGAATTGTAGCGGGGACTTTAGCTGCAATTGCCAGTTTGATTTACGTCCATGTATATCAATCAGCCCTTGGTGCGTCGTTTGATAAAATAATAAATAGTGGTTCAATTGTCGCCTCATCTATATTTGGGTGTACGCTTATGGCTGTTGGGTATTTACTTTTAGTCCAATTCAAAAAAGAAAAGCTTACGGGCATCTTAAATCTGGTAATTGTTGTGTTATCCTTTGCCAGCATACTAGGCCCGATTGGCATCAGCTTACCATTAGATATTGAAGCGCCAGAGTTATTTCCTGGTCTTGCCGTGCCATTGCATTTTTTTCCTGCATTAGCATTCTTTGCTATTGAACCGTTCTTTAGACAAAAGAACAGAAACAGTGACCTTACAACATAGGTAATTTAGTTTTTGAGACCCGTAACCCAACAAATGGATGGAGAAGCCACCTGTTTGTTGGGTTTTTTTGTGTTAATATCATATAAAAAGACAAGATTTAGCACTGAATTCTAGTGACAATTTTACAGTTATACGTTCGTGGCCATACAGTGAGAAGGGCATCTGCCAACACCACATTTGCAGGTTGCGGTGTTTTTCCCTGCAGGTACATTTGTACTTTAAATCACCATCTTCTTTTAGCTGCCAACCGCTGGCATTCATTGTAAAAACACAGATTTAAGGATACGTATTATACAACTTGTTTCTAAAGTAGTGTAACTCATTCCTTTTAAATGCCTAGACCTTTGTGCCTTTGTGAAAATTCATTCACACTATAAATCAACGTAAAATGAAAAATTTAAAAAATTGTATTGACGCTTGTTTAGCGTGTTTAGTGACATGCGAAATGTGTATCAGTAGTTGTATTAAAGAGGGCAATCAAGAATGTATTATCTTGTGCCGGGACTGTGCTGATATTTGTGCATTATGTGCAAGATTTGACGCAAGAGGTTCTGCTTACGGGCAAGAGCTTCACGCGTTATGTGCTAAAATTTGCAAAGCATGTTCAGAAGAGTGTGCTAAACACGCATCTCATCATGCAAGTTGCAAAGAGTGTGCTGATGCTTGTAAGAAATGTGCAGAAATCTGTTCAGAACTTGCTGTAGCTAACGCATAATCTTAAAATGAGGGAAACATCGTTTCCCTCATTTTTTTATTTACACAACAAAAAGTATAGGAACTGTATCCAGCAAATACAATACGCAAAGAGAAAATTAGAATCTTTACAGTTGAAATCCAATAATTGAACAGGACTACTAAAAGTGGGTTAGAAAGATGGCTGGTTTATAGTGTAGAGAACGGTGGTCTTGTAACTAAATGGATGGTTGATAGTATAGCACTTCTAAATCGCGCAATGTAGATTCCTGCGGGACGTTAGGGGCACATTTAGGAAGGCACAAAAATCACAATTTAACAACTAATGTATGTTTAGACACAAAGGGAAGACAAGGACGTTAAAGCATAATTTAAGAATTGCTTCGTTGCTGTCTTTTGTCGCTGGGATTGTGAATGTTGGTGGGTTTTTAGCTGTTCAACGCTTGACAACTAACGTAACTGGACACTTTGCTTTTTTTGTAGATGAAATTTTTAAACTCAATTTTTGGCAAGGATTTGTATATTTCTTGTATATTTTTTTCTTCTTCTTAGGCTCATTCGTGTCAAACCTAATAGTTGAAACGATCTCAAAAAAAAGTAACCGTTTAATCTATATAGTTCCGACTATGATCGAAAGTATTATTTTGCTTTTGTTAGCGATATTCGGCCAATTTTTAATCCATCAAAATCCAAATCTTATTGCTTGCTCTTTGCTTTTTGCAATGGGGTTACAAAATTCATTGGTAACGACAATTTCAAACTCAACCGTTAGGACTACGCATCTAACAGGACTATTTACAGACCTGGGAATTGAACTATCCCAATTGTTTTTTTACAAACTAAAAGACCAAAAGGACAAACTTTACTCTTCAATAAAATTACGAATGACCATAATTACGTTCTTCTTTTTGGGCGGACTTTTAAGCGGTATTCTCTATTCGACTTTAAAGCTACATGTATTAATAATTGCAGCAACAGTGCTAATTATTGGAATAGTATTCGATGACTTAAAATTGAAACTAATAAGACAAACTCGACATCATAATTACGACAATAAAAACGGTATTAAAGCAAGCAAAAGGATTTTTGGAATTAAAGAAGAAAGGAAAAATAGCCAATAAAGAATAGCAAGAAATTTAACTCCTTTGGGTTCTCCTGAAAGGACCTCAACGGAGTTGAGTCATAAACTATAACCTAAACCGCAATAAATGCATTACGTGTTCTTCTTACCGGGATTAGTGTTAACGTGTCCAAGGTCTACGTACTAGATTTGTAGAGTTAAAAAATGGACAAGAAGATCATTCATATAAATTCTATAAGCCAGTTACTTCAATTCTCCGGTACTGGAAAGCCAACCCATCCTTTAATAGCCGTTATGGATACTGCCCATATCGCATTTGGAGAAGAGATGCTTGGGTTCAGAATCTTATCAGATCTCTATTGCATTGCTTTGAAAGATGGTAGCTGTGGCCTTGACTATGGCAGAAAAGCTTATGATTTTAGCGAAGGCGTGCTTTTTTTCTCTGCACCTAAACAACTATTTACGGTAACAAAAGTCCAGAAGTTGAATGAGGTAAAAGGATGGATGATCTACTTTCATCCTGATTTAATCAGAAACACCAAATTAGCGTCTAAAATTGACGATTATACATTCTTTAATTATGAGGTACATGAAGCTCTTCATTTATCAGAGAAAGAACAATCTGTATTGAAAAATCTGGTGAATTTAATTGAGAACGAAATTCAAGAGCGCATTGATAGCCATAGTCAACAGGTATTGGTGTCCAATATAGAACTTATGTTAAGTTACTCATTCCGATTTTACGAGCGTCAGTTTAATACACGTGCCGCTCAAAATATGGATATCGTATCAAAAGTCGAATCACTTCTTAAAAACTATTACAAAACGAATGAATTGATTTTATCAGGACAACCCACGATTGAATATTTAGCCAATGGATGCCACTTATCATCCAATTATCTTAGTGACTTATTAAGTAAAGAAACCGGTCGGTCAGCAAAAGACCATATAAATGATTTCCTGATCGAAAAAGCCAAAAACCTACTTATGAGCTCATCAGACTCTGTAAGCGGAATAGCTTATTCTTTAGGATTTAATTACCCCCATTATTTCAGTAGGATTTTTAAAAAGAAAACCGGGAAAACACCGCAAGAATATCGTCAGTTGAATTAAATAAAAGGAAGCAATCTAGCTTCAGTTTTGAATTTCAGGGTTTTGTGTTCATACATCCATTATTAGTGTTCGTAATGCTTCCTAAAATCTGCGAACTTTGTTCAAGTTAATAGAACTTAAAAATAGTCAAATGAAACATACAGCATTAATAACAGGAGCAAGTAGTGGAATTGGAAAAGAATTTTCCAAAATTCACGCAGAAAAAGGGGGCAATTTAATTGTAATTGCAAGAAGCGAAGACAAATTGAATGAATTAAAAAAAGAGCTAGAAGCAAAATACAAAATCAATGTTTTTGTGATTTCAAAAGACTTAACAAAACCTAATGCCGCAAAAGAAATTTATGAAGAAGTCCAAAATGCGGGATTGAAGGTTGATTATTTAATCAATAATGCAGGTTTTGGTGGATTAGGTAAATTCCATGAAAGGGAATTAGAACATGATCTACAAATGATAAATTTAAATATCAAGGTATTAACTGCACTTACTCATTATTTTCTACAAGATTTTCTGAAAAATAATGAAGGAAAGATACTCAATGTTTCCTCAACGGCTAGTCTAATGCCCGGACCTTTACAAGCGGTTTATTTTGCTACGAAAGCCTATGTTACTTCTTTCAGCAATGCTATTGCCGAAGAATTGTGTGATACAAATATCACGGTTACCAACTTAATGCCTGGAGCAACTGAGACAGAATTTGGAAAAATATCTGGGATGGACAAAACTGACATGTTTAAGAAACCAGTGTCCGCAAGAAGCGTAGCCGAAGACGGATATAACGGAATGTTAAACGGGAAATTAGATGTTATTTCAGGTCTTACTTTTTCTCAAAAATTAATGACTGCGATGGTTCCATTAACCCCAAAGAAAATAATTTTAAAACAAATAAGACAAATGCAGGAAGTTAAATAAAAGTATTTAACCATGGCCAAAAGCAATAGCGGTTCGGGTGAAAACTCGGACCGTTTTTGTTGTTAATTAAGTATCTCGCTTTTAAAAAAATTAGCAAATGTATTTCCGGTAATGCTCAACCAAACCATAACTGTCTTTTTATGAAGAACTTAATGAATATGCTGTCTATAACGATGTAGCAACTATCTACATCCTAAATCCACAAATGCTTGATGCAATTGTGTTCTACAATGTCAAATGTTTCGCCGTCATAGTCCAGTTTATACATGCACAAATTGTTATGCTTAAAATCATCCATTTGCTCCAAAGGGGTTTTGGTTAACAGACATAAGAAGCTGCGCATCGCTCGCCCGTGCATGCAAATCAAGATTTGTTTTTCATGCGGTCTGTCCAGTACTTTTCGCAAACCTATGGCTTGTCTTTTTTGAAGTTGATTGGGTGTTTCTCCGCCATCTACACATCGGTCTAGTAATCCGGCTCTCCAATCGTCTGTCATTGCGGTATAGCGTTTAAAACTCTCCGGTGTACTTTTTAACCCTTCAAAAATCCCCCAGTTTATTTCATTAAACTCAGGAATTATCTCCATGCTTTTGCCCGCACGGATAAAGGGTTCTACACTTTGATGCGTACGTTTAAGTTCACTGGTGTAAATGTTATCAAAAGGCAAGTGATAATAGGCTTGAAAAAACTGCTCAGCCTGTTTTCTGCCTACCTCGTTTAAGTCACTGTCTATCCCGCTACCTTGAATTATTCCTTTCTTATTGTATTCTGTTTCGCCGTGTCTAATGATATAAATGGTTTTCTTTGCGGTCACTTTAAACGATATTACCTTGATAGACCACAAAGCTATAAACATATCTCAATTAAACGAATTCGGGAAGAATACTTTAGCGGAGCACTTACACATGGAAGTGACAGAAGTAACAGAGAATAGCGTAACTATGCGCATGCCTGTAACCTCAATAGTGCATCAACCCATGGGCTTATTGCACGGTGGAGCTGTGGCAGCACTTGCCGAAAATGTAGCCAGTCTTGCAGGTAATTTAGTAGCGCATGCAAGTGGCAAAGTATGTGTCGGTTTATCGTTAAATACCAATCACCTTAAAGGTGTAAGAGATGGATATGTAGTTTCTACCGCAATTGCAGTACATCTGGGTAGAAGCACTCAAGTGTGGGAAGTAGAAACAAAAAATCAGGAAGGTGAACTAATCAACGTAAGCAGAATGACGCTTGCAGTTATAGATAAAAAATAATGGCCTTAGAGAATATAGGAGCACTGGTATATCTGCCAGATGAAAAGAAAATAGAGCGTTATACTGCCGATAGTATGGAGTCCTTTGATGAGATAGATGCCTACTGGATGCAGCGAGAAGGATTGCTTTTTTACCCATTTGACAGAAGTAAACAGGCATACTTTTTTAGCAATGAGCCCAATGAGAATGCTATTACCGAATTTGACTTGTCTCCTAATGAGCCTCTTACACAATTGGAGTATGAAACCAGTGTTTACTTGGCACGTGCAGACATGGAAACGGGGGATTTAGAAAAGGTTGTTTTGGCCAGAAATGAAATAATACAAGGGCAGTTTGATCCCGAAGAATCCTTTCAAAAAGCAGTAAAAAAATATCCTCATTCGTATGGATATTATGTCAATATTGGCCCAGAGATTTGGGTAGGTGCATCACCTGAATTGTTATTGCATTATGCCAACGGGGTAGTCTATACCGTGGCACTTGCCGGTACTAAGTCGTTGTCAGAAGCATTTACCCATAAAGAGCATGAGGAGCAAAAGATGGTGGCACAGTTTATTGAAGAAAAGTTAGCTAAAATAGGACTAAGTAACTTTACCAAATCAGAAGTGCAAGAAGCCACTTTCGGTGATATAAAGCATTTAAAAACAGCCTACAGTGCCCCAGCAGATAAATTGCAAGCCTTAGAATTACTAAAGCATTTGCAACCTACGAGCGCTGTATGTGGTTTGCCACGTGATAAGAGCTTTGGTTTTATCCAAGAATTTGAGACGATGAACAGGAGTTTTTATTCGGGTATTACAGGGGTGTTGCGCAAAAACACTGCAACTTTTTTTGTGAACCTCCGTTGTATGCGATTTGCAAAAGACAGCGTAGAGCTTTTTGCTGGAGCGGGCATCACCAAAGAATCAGATCCTGCTGCAGAGTGGTTAGAAACAGAAAAAAAGATTGCAACGATAAAGGAATTGCTGTAAGCCACTTTTCAATTGGTTGTGTTGCCTAAGACAACGTCACGGGATAATCCAACGTAAGCAACATCACTCTAGTGCTCTAGCCAAGAGTTCTTCATAATCTTCATTTGGGATTTCTATAGCCCCAAATTGAACCAAATGATCGTTGATATACTGTGTGTCTAGCAATAGAAAGTCCGTTTCTTTTAGAAATTCAACTAAAAATAGCAGCGCGATTTTACTGGCATCTGTTTCGGTGTGAAACATGCTTTCCCCAAAAAAAACCCGTCCCAATGCCACGCCGTATAGACCACCTACCAGTTTTCCATTTCTCCAGGTTTCAAAACTAAAGCCATAGCCCATTTCATTTAATTTACAATAGGCAGCTATTATTTCTTCGCTTATCCAGGTATCATCCCGTGCAGCGCAACCACGCATGGTTCCTTCAAAATCTCCATTAACACGAAGTTCAAAATGACCTTTGTTGTAAAGGCGTTTTAAGTTTTTTGAAACATGAAAAGTATCCAGAGGGATTATGCCTCGCATATCCGGCTTAAACCAACATACCTCATTGTGCTCCTCTGGCACGGCCATCGGGAAATAGCCTTGTGAGTAGGCATAGAGAAGTTCGGCAGTATCTAGCATTGCTTGGCACAAAAATGCATAATTTTGTGCAGCATAAAAGTTTAAATAAATAAAGCATCATATTCCTTTAAAGAGTAACACTAATCTAAGATGAAAATAATTTGCATAGGAAGGAACTACGCCGCTCATGCCGCCGAACTAGGAAATGAGGTAGCTGTAGAACCTGTTATCTTTATGAAACCAGACTCCGCCGTGTTTAGACAACGCGATGCATTTTATATACCTGACTGGACCAATGATGTACATTACGAACTCGAAGTAGTGGTGCGTATCAACAGATTAGGCAAAAACATAGAAGCGAAGTTCGCGCCTAAATATTTTGCAGAATTTACCGTGGGCATTGACTTTACAGCCCGCGATGTACAAAGTGCTTTAAAAGCTAAAGGTTTACCTTGGGAAAAAGCTAAGGCCTTTGACCAAAGTGCAGTGTTAGGCGACTTTTTAAGCGTAGATGATTTTGATTTGAGTAACCTTCACTTTCAACTCAAAAAAAATGGCGAACTCGTTCAAGATGGAAATACCTCACTGATGTTACATAACATCGCACAGCTAATAGAGCATTCGTCTCAGTATTTCACCTTAAAAATTGGCGATCTACTATTTACAGGGACTCCAGAAGGAGTGGGGCCAGTAGTTTCGGGTGATGTGCTTGAAGGCTTCATCGAAGGTAAAAAAGTACTCAACGTAAAAGTGAGATGAGCGCGACTAACATTCGAATACCAGCAAGTCACATCAAAAAGGGGTTTTTAACGTGGATTTAAAACGCTTACATAACACTCTTTTTGGAGGATTACTCTGGGTGGTGTGTCTTACACAGCTTTCGTGTAGAAAAGATGTGCCAGCAGCGTCACCAGATCGATTCGTCGACTATTTGTATGAGCATACTACCACTTTAGAATTAATCATTGCGTATGAACAAGGTGCAGATCCATATACCAGCTTTGGAGGATTTGATAATTGGCGTATAACCGATTATAACCTAAATCAATTACTAAGTGCCCAAAATATACCCGTTAAAGTTCCGCATGTGCTAGATAGCATGAAGAGTTTAGGTGTGTTGGCACAGAACAATTATACCCGACAAAATATAATAGATATTGCCGCTGATGTGCAGCGATATTCCAATAAAGATTCTGTAAAAGGAATTGTACTCCTATTTTTAAATGGCTATCTCATCAAAGATGGAGTGATAGAAACCCGCGTGTTAGGTCTTACTATTGATGGCTCGGCAGTAGTAGCGATTTTTAAGCCTGTAATAAGTGCATCTAGTAGTAAAGAAGCCGAAAAAAATATGGTGGAACAGAGTACAGTTACCCATGAAATTGGGCATGTGCTTGGTCTGGTAAATAATGGCGTACCAACTACAAGTCCGCATCACGACCAAGCCAATGGTGCACATTGTTCTAACGCAAGTTGTGTTATGTATTGGAAAAATGGAGCAGGGGAAGTCGCTCAGTACATAGACCGGTTTACGAGAGGGCAAGACATAACTCTTTTTGGCGAGCAATGTATGGCAGACATAAAAGCGAAATAAAATTAATATCCTTTTTTAACGTACTCGTCTCGGCAACGTAGTATTTCAAAGTACAGCTGAAGGGCATCCACCGCTTGTATGTACGAAGGATGAAATGCGCAAAACACTTTGAACTTTTCTAATTCTTCGTCGGTATAATTGGTAAGCGTGGTAACGGTAAGGTCATCAAACTGTTTTCGGGATATAGCAGCTAGTTTGTCTTGTTCAATCAGCATAGCATACTTTGTTTTTTCCTTGCCTGCTTTACTAAATCGGTCATACAAATACGATATCGGACTCCCCAGTACAACACCGCCTTGAGCAGATTGATCTAGACCCGTAAGCTCCTTTTTCATATCAATGATATTTAGCTTTTCTCGTACCTTTTCCTCGTCAGTTTTACCTAAATCGTTTTTAACAAACTTGTTGTCAAATAGGGATCTGTTTCCCAGAATGGAGTAAGATACTTCACGCAGTTGATAGGTTTTAGGCTGTAAGTAAAATATCAAGTTCTTTCTTCCCTCAAAATCAGCTGGATTGAGTTGCAATGAATCAAAACTCAAATGAGTTACAATTATGGTAGCACCTTTGGCATAATTTAGTTCGACTAAACCATCTACATTGGTGAGTTTAGCTTGGCCACCTAGGGTAAACACTCTTGCATAGATTACACCTTCTCCGTTTTCAAGGGATTTAAATTGTGCACTAAAGGTTTGCTGCTGCGCGTGTGCAGCACAGAAAAGAGTAATAACAAGAAGTGCAAAAAAGTGCCTCAAGATAATTTTGTTTTACAACGTACAAAGCAAGCGAATAGTTACCTTATTACAGCAATTATTCTGTAAATAACTAGGTAAAAATGATATTATTCACGGCTTACATCATTAATTAAGAAATCTAGAAGTTAGCTATATTTTGTGCGTTCGCCTTCATTTCATATTTACTACCTTCGTATCCTTGCCCAAAACGTCTGAAATAGCACCGATTACTAAGAAGCTTAAAATAATGCCAGATGCTCCTGGCGTGTATAAATACTATGACAAGGACGGAGCTTTACTCTACATAGGTAAGGCCAAAAGTTTAAAGAAACGCGTAAGTTCTTATTTCAACAAAAATCATCATGATAGTGCTAAAACACGCATTTTGGTTAGTAAAATATGGGATGTAAATATTACGGTGGTGCCTACCGAGATGGATGCGCTTTTATTGGAAAACAGTCTGATAAAAGAGTTTCAGCCTAAGTATAATATTAACCTCAAGGACGATAAAACCTTTCCGCTTCTTATGGTTACCCGGGAACGCTTCCCTAAAGTGTTTGCTATGCGTAATCCTGTAAAAGGCGCGGGTACATACTTTGGTCCTTTCAGTAATATCCGGTTGATGAAAATAGTGCTCGACTTGTGTAAGCAGATTTATCCTACGCGTAATTGCACATATAATCTCTCTCAAGCCAATATTGATGCACATAAATTTAAGGTATGTTTAGAATACCAAATAGGCAATTGTAAGGGTGCTTGCGAAGGGCTGGAAACAGAAGAAGAATATGCGGAAAGTATAAAAGGGATTAAAAATATAATGCGCGGAAACTTGAAGGAGGTTAAAGACCACCTAAAACACAAGATGGAGCGAGCTGCTGCAGATTGGCACTACGAAGAAGCCGCTAAATATTTATACAAGCTCGAACTATTAGATAAATACCAAAGTAGAAGTACCGTGGTAAATCATCGTATAAATGACGTAGATGTGCTCAATATTGCCCAAAATGAACGCTATGCCTATATTAATTATTTGCGTATTTCTGGAGGTATCATCATCCAATCTAAAAACTTGGAAATGAAAAAAAAGCTAGACGAGAGTATCGAAGATCTTTTGGAAATAGCCTACGGTGAAATTGCAACCTTAAATAGCGCTACCGAAGAAATAATTGTACCTATAAAACTTCCGTTGCAAGGTAATTTTATTGTTCCCATAAGTGGAGATAAGCTGAAGCTATTGGATTTGAGTTACAAAAATGCCTCGTTGTACATGCAAGAAAAAAGCAATCAGTATGAAAAACTAGATCCACAACTAAAAATAGATCGATTACTTGGGGTTATAAAACAAGATTTGAGACTTACCGAAATACCCTACCATATGGAGTGTTTTGATAACTCCAACATTCAAGGGGCATTCCCCGTGAGTGCTTGTGTGGTGTTTAGAGATGGGAAACCCAGTAAAAAAGATTACCGTCATTTTAATATCAAAACGGTAGAAGGACCTGATGACTTTGCTAGCATGTATGAAGTTCTTA
>CAMDCQ010000035.1 GCA_945890595.1 Chitinophaga pinensis | reverse complement strand
GGTACATGTAGAATAGAATTAGCACCTGTGGTTATGGCACCTGATAAACTAAATACTCGTCCTTCGAGATCAGTGTCTGCTCCCAAGGCGATTGCCCCATTATGCGCAATTAAGTTTCCTTTCATGGTTGTTGTGGCTCCTGTGGACATTGCAACCTCAGATACCCAAAAAATATTCTTAGCGCGTGCGCCATTTATTAAGTATACAATTGAAGAAGCTCCTGTAGTAAATGCTCCAGTTGCTCTTATTATAAATAAGGAATTGGTGTCTCCACCGCCATCAAAGGTTAACGTGTTGGCTATCGATGGTGCACCTGTAACATCATAAATACCTGGCGTCAACACCTCCGCATTTCCAAATACAAGTGCGTGAGATGTACCACCTGTAACGCCCATTAAATAGGTGTATAGACTATTTAAGTCTGTAACTCCTTGAGCAGTGCTGAAGGATGATTCGTTGGATAACTGGGCATTAAATAATCCGATATAGGCGCCTTCTGGTGGGGATATCGTAAACCCGGTCAATAAAGTATAGGAAGTAGATGTTACCGATACGGAGCTACTTTCAGATACACTCAAGGGACTCTCTTGTCCTTTGATGCCTATCCAATTAGGGCTTGCTGGTGTCCCTACATTGATTTGGCCATCATTTTGAGTGGAATTGAAAATCATTAATCCAGATGCAGGAAGCGTCATAGCATCTCGCTGTACCGTTGTGAGTCGGGGCATTAATAAGCCTTTACTCGTTGAAGCTATCTCTAGCATAGCAGATGCATCTGGTGTGGCCGTACCTATACCCACTTGAGCAAAAAGATGGCTTGTGACAAAAAGTAAGGATACGACCGTGAAGGTAGTTAGTGAATTTTTCATAAAGAGATACTTAATTATAAATTGTTGAGTGGACTATGGTTTTTTGGTTATACTGTGTGTTAAAGTTTAATTATTTTATAACTAGAGGAGATGGTTTGCAATAGATACGAACCTTTAGGCAATAAGCTCACATCTATGTTGTGGCTGCCTGCTTCTAGGTGCTTATTCCAACACAGCTTGCCGGTTAGTGTGTACAAAGTGACATCTTGATCTATGGGTGTCATTAGTTTCAATTCTTGGGTTTGTATAGGATTGCCTATAATTTGTATGGCATTGGTGTTTAAACTGTTGCTGAATTTTACGGATCGTATTTCGCTATCTGTGCTTTCTCCATTAAAATCACGTTGGTGTATGCGGTAGTAGTTATAGCCTAACACAGGATAGGCATGCACACTGTGGTAAAAAGAAATGGCCGTGCTGCTACCTGCAGCTGATAGTGTGGTAACATCTGTAAATCGTTCACCATCCAAACTGTGTTGCACTACAAAATCTAAGCTATTAAGCTCTTGTGCGGTACTCCAGTTGAGCAATACAGCGGTGCCTTGTGCGGTAGCGGTGAAGTCTAGCCAAGTAACAGGTAGCGGGGCAGAACTAGAAGCTAAGGTTATCTCTCGTAAGGCGACACCTGTGAGCACTTGAGTGAGTACGAAGTTGAGAGTCGCGTCATTGGTGGCACTGGCGACTTGTGTCCACACATTACCGTTGTAGTTATTTACTTCAAGATCGACTTCTGAAAGACCATTTAACTCACTGCCGTCTAGGTAGTTTAGTTGAAGGGTGCCGCTGAAGGCAGGACTATTAGCACTCCATATGTATGCTCTATTGATGGTTGTAGCTCCACCTGGAGCAGTGTTTGTAATTGCAGCCGTTTTGGTTATAGACAATCCATTTAAGTCAAACGCGACCGAAGGAACTAGTGTAAGCCCGTTTACATGAAACGTTTGGCTGGCGGTTATGTTAAAAATAGTGCCAGGGGTTGTAAAAATATCCTGAGCGAGTAAATCCGTGCATGCACTACTGCAGAGAAAAATAATGAAAAGCCAGACTCTTTTAATCGTGGCAAGTAACTTAAGTTTATTGTCTAACAAGAGTGCAATAGTGGGGCTAAAAAGTTGAACAAAACTATCGCAATTCGATTGTTAGTGGTGTTCCAGAATTAAACTTGCATAATTCGATAAAATGTTTTTGTAATTCGTGATATTTGTTTCTAAACCTCGGCATTAATACGCTGTTTTCTAGCGTTTTACCTTGTTCGTACATCAATATCTCTTTTTTAGAAATAGGAGCAGAGACGCGACCGTGATTAAGTGAAACTTTTTTTAATTCTGCGTTATTTTGCCTTTTTACCATTGAATGCTCCATTTTGGCAGTTTTTTGCCACCATTAGTAAGTAAACAAAACCCAAAACTGGGCAATTAAATGTGGAGTTATACTGTTTTTGACCGCTAGTTGGATCGTATGAGGTCAATTATTCCTGAAACGCGTTCATTTTTTTGACTGCAAAGCATGCTATAATCCACGATGTAAAAATAGGTTCCATTAGGCAACACTTGTCCGGTGTTTTTAAATGTCCCGTTCCATCCTTCTTTTGGATCTTGAGTTTCAAAAACGTGTTCTCCCCAACGATTAAAAATAGTTAGTTTAAAAGCGGAATATCCTTCTATACTTACGAAGTAGCTATCATTATAGCTGTCATTGTTGGGGGTAAATACGTTGTAAATGTCGAGTGTTTCAACATAGGTGTTGGGAAAAACGCGACACACAGAGTCGCTACATCCGAAGGTATCTGTAACGCGTAAGCACGCATAAATAGAGTCGACTAGCTTATCCAATTGAATGGTAGGGTTTTTAAGAGTGAAGCGTGTAGCATTTGCGTTTGAATAACCTATGGTCCAAAGCGATGCGATATCGTTATCAGTGGAAGCGTTTATAAATGGAAACTCAAAACAGGATTTTCCGACACTATCTAAGCTAAAATTAGCTTCGGGTTGCGGCACAACGGTTACACTTTTGGTCAACGAATCCGAACAGCCAATTGTAGAATTTACCACCAAGGTGATATCATAATTTCCCGGTTTACTATAACTTTTAACGAGGGTGTCTTCGTTGGATGGGAGAGTACCGTCTTTAAACTTCCAAACAGAACTCTGGCTTCCTCCCGCAATATTGGACCGGTTAGTGAAGATAAATTCATTGTCAGTCAAGCATTGAATAGAATCATTACTAGCGAAATCTATCGCTAGTTTGTCAATTACCTTGACATACACAGAATCGGTGACAGCCACACGACATTGATTGAGGTAGGTAACGTAAAAGTATTGAGAACTAGGCGGGAAACAGGTTGGATTCTTTTGTGTAGAGCTACTCAAATAAAGACTGGGAGACCACGTATAGGTGTCATTACTACTCGCTTTGGCATTAATGCGGACCGTGTCTCCAAAACATATCTGAACGGAATCTGGCACTAAAATGTCATCACTAAGGCATACCACGTGTTTATTTACTGCTCCACCCGTAGCCGAGGTGAATCCCCAATAAACATCCGAATTATTGCTAAAAATTTGACCTTGTATGTCGTACTGAAGGGATAAACGCAAAACACAATCAAACCATACGCTCAGGTTTTTTGCTCCTGCTACCCATCGCACCCTAACGAGATGATCAGCCCCGTCTTCAATATTGGCAGAGGTTGCTGAAGCCGCCACTGTGGGGGTTAAACAATTAGGAGAGTAGTGATTCATTATCCCATTTTTGAAGATGCTCATGTGGTCGTAACTTGGATCGTTTACATTGGTGTTTTGCCATGTATCAAATTCAATTCCTAAGCTTGGAGTGAGTCCTTCGTAACCTATACCACCACCACTACTGCCTAATGATGTATTACTGTTCCTCTGCAAAACAAATACAATTCCATCAGCACCAGATGCATCTAGTCTGCCTAAATTCATGCTGAATTCTAAATCAAAATTCTGTTGTAAATTTAGTTTGTTGGCATACCATACCGTTCCACTTTTGGTATTGGCCTCCGGAGTCAACTGATAACAATCTCCACCTATTGAAATAGCATCTCCATTGGCAAAATAGGCTTGAGACCACACGCTATACTGAGCACAGCAAATAAGTATAAGGCTAATGATGCGCAGTTGTAAAATGGAAGATTTCACGTTTGAGTTTCGGTACAATAATACTAATTATACTACACTTCAATAGCAAACTACACTCAGGATGTAGGCGATCATCTTACTTTACCGCAGGTTATGACCGTTTTTACAATTAGGTAGTAAGGATAGGTGTCGCTTCCTTACGCTATGCTTATGTTATCTATTAAAGCAATTATGCACTGGTTTTTATTCACGTAGATTATTAGTTATATTTTGCAATCTTGACGAATTACGAGTTATTAATCGGCGATTGTAGTGTGTTTTTAAGCCATATATAGCCAAGTGTACCAGCAGTGACAGATGCTAAAAGTATGGCAATTTTTGAATTATTTATGGTCAACAAATCATCAAACGCTAGAAGGGTTATAAAAACAGACATGGTGAAACCTATACCTGCCAAAAGACCTACTCCTATTATATGACTCCATTTTAGTTCTTTAGGTAAGCTACAAAAACCTAAACTAACACTTATCCAGGAGAATAGCAGAATGCCTATGGGCTTTCCCAGAACTAGGCCGCCCATAATGCCCAAACTGTTGACTTGTGTTAAACCACTTAGCCAGCCATCGCCAAAAGCGATGCAGGTATTGGCAATTGCAAACAAGGGAAGTATAATAAAGGCGACGGGTTTGCTTAAGAAATTCTGCAGAATGGTAGAAGATGAATTTGCTTCACCATCGCCAAAGGTAATGGCAAATGCAAGAAGTACGCCCGTAAGCGTAGGATGTATGCCAGAATTCATCATAAAATACCACATAGCCACGCCACCGAATAAATAAGGCCATAATTGGCGATATTTTAGCTGGTTTAGTACCAGCAGAAATCCGAATATCCCCAATGAAATTCCTAAATTTTCGAAAGATATAGCGTTAGTATAGAAGATAGCAATGATTAGAATTGCGCCTAAGTCGTCAATGATGGCTAAGGCCGTAAGAAATATTTTGAGCGATGCAGGAACCCGCTTACCCAGTAGCGAAAGAATGCCAATTGCAAATGCAATATCGGTAGCCATGGGGATGCCCGCGCCTGCTTGTGTGTCTGTACCAAAGTTGAGCCACATGAAAAAGCCAGCTGGAATGATCATACCGCCCAACGCTCCAAAAAAAGGCAACGACGCACTTTTAAGTGTGGATAGTTTACCTTCATAAAGTTCTCGTTTTAACTGTAAACCGATGTACAGAAAAAATAGCGTCATTAGGCCGTCATTAATCCAATGAACAAGTGTATATCCTTGTATATCCATATGCCAAAAGTCAATATAGCTCGTTTGCCAAGGCGAATTGGCGAGGATAAGTGAAATTACTGTAGCGAAAACCAACAGTAATCCGCCTGATTTCTTGCTTTGTAAAAATGTATTTACTCGTTGTGTTAAGGTCATTTAGTTTGCTGTATTTTTTGTGCTATGCAGTATTTCGAATTATTGAAATACCGCATATACTATAATTATGGTTTTTTTGAGAAAATCCTCACAAGGATGGTTTTTGCAGTAGGCTGTCCGCGTAAAAAAGCGTAGTTACTATACTTCCGAGGATGGGCATTTTACCTGCTACTGTTTCTGCCACACTAAATCCTCCGCCATACCGTGCGAGCAGGTAAAATCCAATATTCATGGTACGTGGAATCCAATTCAAGACCACAATCTGAAGTTCTAAGATTCCGATGATCAGTATCTTGTCTCCAAAAGGGGTAACTCTTGCCATTTTTAGTTGCATTTGTTCTGCGCCAATTACCTTGATAATTTCGGCTCCTGACATCAGTAAGGATGCAAATAATAAATGGGTATAACGTGTTATTTTGGCGCTTTGGGTAATAGGCGTTTCGTGTAAATCTGTCATTCTATTACGTGTATAGGTGTGTTTAGATTATGTAAATACGCATATTTCGATAAAAACAAGCGGTACGGTATGCAGTATAGGGGTATATATTCAATGGTAATTCGTTAGTTAGCATAGAGTTAGCTAATTGGTGCGTTTAAAAGGCATAATTCGTTGAAAAGAGCTCGATTGGATCACAAAAAAGAAAATAAACCAATCAAAAATTACCTAAGCCGTACACTTAGCGCTTAGGCTTGACCTTAGATTGGGCTTTTAATCCCAATGCAGCATAAATTAGGATGCGCTGCCAGTATAGCGAATGGTTCTTTTTTTAGGAAAGACTCATGGGTACTTCCATTAGAAGTATACGGGCATTTTCGCTGGCTGTTACGTTTATAGAAGCGGTGTTCCAAATACCTATTCCATCTCTTTTGGATAGTTTTTCATTGTTTATTTCTACGTCTCCGTCCAGGATAAATGCATATACGCCATTGCCTTCCTTTTTTAAGGTGTATTCGGCTGCATGTCCTTTTTCAAATTTACCTATGTGGAACCAAGCATCTTGATTTATCCAAACCCCTTGGTCGTCTTTATTAGGCGATAGTACCTGATAAAATTCATTTTCTTTTTCAATATCTCTAATTGAAATCTGATCATACCTTGGCGTTACATTTTTGGTATGGGGGAAAATCCAAATTTGAAGAAACTTCACCTCTTTGCTGCTGTTTTTATTGTATTCCGAATGCGTGATTCCTGTGCCTGCACTCAATATTTGTACATCTCCCTCTCGAATTACAGCTAGGTTACCCATACTGTCTTTGTGTTCTAAGTCTCCTTCTAACGGAATGGAAATTATCTCCATATTGTCATGTGGGTGCGTGCCAAATCCTTGTCCGGCTTGAACCTGGTCGTCATTTAAAACGCGAAGTACGCCAAAATGCATACGTTCTGGATTATGATAATTAGCAAAGCTAAAGGTATGTCGTGAATTTAACCAGCCGTGGTTTGCCAGTCCTCTGGTTTCTGCTTTATGTATGACTGAGTTCATTGTTTTATGGGGTAATGGGTGTTTTTGTGTAGCGCAGCCGTGAAGCAATCGCTCTCATTTGGCGCATAATAAAAGTAACGTTTGGCTAGATAATTAGTTTAATAAAATTTGGTAAAACAACACTACAAGACGTGATGGGGCCCTGCTAATAATATCCGATTGTGTCATTTAGGGGCGTCAGCATACGTTGAAAATTTGCATTTTGTGCCGTGAGGCGTAGTGTTTATATGTGGTTGACCATTGGGTATTTAAATCAAAAACGGCTTTGAGGTGTTATGCTATAAAACCATACCTTTATGAAATTACTTTTAGCGCTCTCTGTTACACTAATACTTGTTTTTGTGATCATACAATTATATGCTAGAAAAAGCCAGCAAGACATTGAAACCTATCCCTACACTGTGATAAAGACGTATGAAGGGTTTGAGATTCGCCAATACGAATCCCGTTTATTTACATCCGTGAAGCTATCTTCCAACGACTACAGTAAAGTATCGGGACAGGGATTTTCTATATTGGCAGGTTATATTTTTGGGGGTAATGCCACCAACGAAAAAATAGCCATGACTTCTCCCGTAGCTATGACCTTAGACGATTCTATGACGATGATGTTTATGGTGCCCAAAGGCAATGAAAATAATCTCCCAAAACCAAATGATAATCAGATTCAGTTCAAAGAAGAGCCTGCAAAAACAGTAGCAGCAATCAGCTTTGGTGGATGGGCCAATCAGGATAAAATAGCGCAATACAAAAAACAATTGGTGGAAGGACTCCAAGCTCAAAATATTGCCCATACCAATCAATTTTACTTTTTAGGGTACAACGCGCCATACGAAACTACCAATCGCCGTAATGAGGTAATCGTCGTGTTGGATAGTTTCTCTCTAGATTAAGTAGTCACGGCTAGGAGGGAAGCACGAACCTTGGTGAATACTATTATTAGCTAACGTTGCGAGCGAAAACTCGCCTACAACTAGGGCTACTCAGATGGTAATTCGTTTTGCTCGTATTTATTATGGATTACGATTATGGCTAGTCCAAAAAGCACCGCGACTAAAATTAAGACGGTACTTATCAATCCACTCACGCCGAATGACATTCGAATCAATATCGTTGAAACTACGAAGCCAGAATTCCTGATTATTTTATGAAATTTATCGGTATAAAAGAAGGATATAAGTAGAAGAACGACATCCACTAGAATAAGTACTGTAAAAAATTCTTCAAAAAATAAATTGTTAATTTTTTCAAAACTCGGCAATTGATGAGATCCAAACGTAACGTCTGAGGTCCAGTTAACGAGGGTAAACATCGCCATACTAAAAAATATGGGAACTAAAAAAACAGCAATTACTTTCTTGCTATGAATGAATCCTTGAAATAGCGGTTTAGTTTCATTTTCCAACTGTAGTTTTCGAGTACCGTGGCTGTCAAACAGAAAAATAAGATAAAACAATATGATGGATGCCAGAATATCATAGGTGAATTGCAAATCGCCTTTTACTTCAAACCAATTAGACGTAAGTTCAATAGAAGATAAATCTTTAAATAATTTCCGGATGATAATGAGGGTAATGATTTCGTATTGCTTAGTGATGTACGTGGTAAATGACTTGGGTAGATAGTATATCAGTAGGTAAACCTCGTAAATAAGAATAAATGAGAATGGAGTATAAATGGCCGATATCGGATTTTTAAATAAGCCTGAATCTAACTGTATAAAACCGAACTTACACAGGTAAATTAAAATTAGGTGAATGAAAAACCCAGCTAACGCTACATAAAGTATTGTTTTTTCAATTCGCTCTTTGGCGTAATTAGATAGAAAAATAGAATAGAGCCTGTTTATTAATTTCATTGTTTTACATCTATTTAAACTGCGGCACCAGTTATTTTCAAGCTCAATTACACTTTTTATCTCCAATATACGAAGGTCTTGCTGTCACGGCAAGGTACGTAAGCGCTTTCTGGTAACCATCTATTCTATGAGTTAAACCCTTAAAAATGTGTAGTGGAAGCGATGTAAAAAGCAAAAAAGTAGTCAAGTAGTCCTTGTTATTTTTGGTGTGACCAAATTTACAAAAGCCTTACTGTATATACAACGGATTTTTTTGCGGAATAGGAATTAGCCATCATCAGATAGGAGTGAAGCTTGCGATTATACGGTTTTTTCCAAAAAAACAAATAGGGTGAGGCGGGTAAATTGATTAGGAGCGATGTTTCATTTTCAGCTACACGTACGTTACTTTAGAATTATTTTTTTAATAAACGTACGTTTATATTCATCCCTGAGTTGAATACTATAAACTCCTTTAGATTCGGTCGTCAGGTTTATCTCGAGAGGATGTTTCTGATTAATTCTTGAAACGGAATAACGAGTTTCTCCTAGGGTATTTGTAATGGTTAGTGCAGAAATAGTTGATGATGTTTTTACGGTAAATATTCCGTTACTTGGATTTGGATAAACGATAAGAATATCATCTTCTGTTTTTAACACCTTACTGTCCGAAGAATTTGGGCATAGGTAGGATGGACCTACATCGCATAATACTAGGGGACGCTTAGTGCTCATTGCATTAGAAAATTCATCACAGCCGATGTCTTTTATATTCCTCGACGTGGGTCTTAGTTGCCCCTCAATATCCAACAAAATAGAGGGGTCATCGTCAATGTCAGGTATATCCAGTAGTGTGGGATACGCTGCACTAGAATTATCAATAGCGGGACTTGTTGCGGATAAGCCATAATAGCTATTTGCATTTAGTATCAACTGTGGATTTGTATTTTGCATTCCTGTCGAGATAGGAACCCCAAGTGTGCCATCATACAGATTCCCTACAAAAGTTATCCCTGCAACGGAACCCGTAAATAAGTTACCCGAAGTATTCTTAAAAATATTGTTTGCCCATGTATTTGAAGAGGAACTTGAATCAAGTACAATTGGTGAACCCCCCACAATTGTGTTGTGAATAAAATTAAGATTAACTAGTGATCCTGTAACAAAAAAATATTTTACTGGTGCAGTTACAGTTCCATTTCCGCAGTTTTCAAAATAGTTGTTATAGCAATAAATATCGTTGGCTTGCTTAATCCTAATACCTCCAGAATTAATAAAGAAATTGCTGTAAGCACTATTGTTATTCCCATTTCGAAAACAGAAATTACCTTCTAAGTTATTTACCATGGTGTTATGACGGATTACATTTTCTTCACTTTTTACCGAAATAACTTCGCTATCTCCGGCTCCCGTATTGCTAAAATAGCAATATTCAATAACCGCACGTGCTTTATACGTTGAAGGTGTTCCATTGGTGATACGAATACATTCATTTCCATTGTCTCCACCTGCCCCTGGTATATGTTGAAATGAGCAATAACGTATTAGTGCGTAGGTGGGAGTTTCATCTGCTCGGGTTGCTATGTGAATTAGGTTACCAGTAGGAGCGGAAGTTGGCTTGTTTTCAAAATTACAGTACGTTACTTGGTCATATTGTCCTTTTAGGGTGATGTATTTTTGAGCTGAATATCCATTAAAATTTAGATGGGTTAACACGGTATTATCTCCTTCTACGGAAATCACTATTCCCTGCATGCTTCCGGCCGTAAATTGGAAACCTCCAAACGTGACATAATTTCCTGTAATGACAATATCATTGGTTCCATTTAAATAAACTGCGCCCGGAGTTGCAGCCATTACCGTTATATTGCTCGTTGCAATACGGATAGAATTGTTTTGATACGTACCCTCGGCAAGTAGTATCGTATCTCCTGCATGCGAGGCGTTAACAGCTAATTGTAAAGCAACTATGGTCGAAACTGTACTAGTGCTTGCCATTGCAAAATAGAAATTCACAAGGACGATCAGGGCAAAGCTCAATCTTTTCATGTACTTAACATTTTAGTATATGTTGCGCCCAGTGTGGTTAAATGAGGTATTACGTTTTCGAGTTTGCGGTCTGGCAGATTTCTGAGCACAAATCTTCTTCTTTTCATTTATTTAAACATCAATGTCAGATTAAATTTGATAAAATTCAGTTGTATACTAGTAAGTTGTCAATTTCACTTCCTCCCCATTCAACCACAGTAAATCCTTTTCGGGTCTTTTTTAAAGTACTTAAATCTTGAATTGGAAAGTTGATTTTTTTTTCTAAAGGCTGTGTTAGCATCATCACTCTGATAATTGTTTCAGGCGTTGGGGTAATGTCTAATTCAGCTTGTGCTTCATATTGTTTCCCGGCAAAATGGATAAAGTTATAGGGATTGTTTTCCATGCGCGGTAACCAATACATGATAAACTCATTGGCTTCGCGTCTGTTTAAACCCAAATAGGCTAATTTTTCTTCTAAAAAAGCAGCGGTTTCTTCTCCAGAAACCACAAAACCATCCGTTGGTATAATGTGTTCTGTTGGATTTCCTTCCCAAAATAAGGCATAATACTCTTGGCCATTTTCGTCGTATAAAGTGCCATTGGGTTCTGCTGTTACATTCCAACCCTTTTCGGAGTATTTAGGGTATGTATGAGTTAAAGTTCCTTTATAATTGAGCCTCACATGAATATTTTGTTTTTGAGTAGGATAGAGGTAAATTACTGGTTTTTCGACTTGAGTAACATAAACTGAAAGTTTAACTTCAAGTTTGTAATTGGTGTGTCTTTTTATATCAAAAACATTTTCAACATCACGGTATCCTGCTGCACTAATGCGCATTCTATAAACACCAAGGGGTAAATTTTCTATGGAAAAATTGCCAGCTTCATCTGTGATTGACCCAAAATACTTACCCTTTTCATCTGTCAATACGACCTTAGCAAAAGGTATAACTTCACTAGTTTGAAGCTCCATAACATTACCCGTAAAATTGGTGCTTTGGTATAGTGTTGATTTAATCTCCATTTGACTGTGATACTCTTTAAATTCAGAAGTGTTTTTACTGGTTTTACATCCTGATAAACTTATTGCAAGTAGTAGTATAATCTTTAAATAAATTTTCATATAGTTTTTGAATTTTAGTCGGCTTATGGCTCTTGATTGATATCTGGTAGTGGTGTTTTTTGCCCCATAAAAAGATAGCCCTCACTTAATACTTTCCAATCGTAATTTCTTGTTAAATAAAAAGTCGGGTAAGAAAATGAAATTATAAACGCCCATGCAATTATAATTAGAAATGCTAACGACCAAAGGGTTTTACCGATCAATTTCGAAATATTTTTTAGTTTAAAAAGCGAAAATAGTATCCAAAGCAACCCGTAACAAACCAGAAAGTAAAGCATAAAATCTACTAGGGCTTCCAATATAAAAAATTGCAATGCACCAGAAGTTTGCCATCCTTCTCCCACATAAGCAAAGGGAAATCCCCAATAAAAAGTCTGTCTGGCATCAAAAGGCAATACATTCCACCATTTAGTAAAAGCAGCAAAGGCTATCACAGTCAAAGGCAAGTTAATTTTTAATAGAAGGCTTCTCGTCATCCTCGCAAATTGACTACACGTTTTGCACTTCTTTTCTTGCCATCAATTTCTACCACACTGCATGGTTCTGTTTGTGAAACTTCTTTTCTTACTAATTCACCTTTTTTATTGTAAACATAGGTTGTTACATTACAAAGTGTACCATCAGTTGAACAGTAGGTTTCCTGATGGATGGTTCCGCTTGGTTGATTGTAGGATACACTATAAAATCTTTTGTCGGGTAATTGCAATTCATAATGCGTTTTTTGTTTCAATTCATTGTATCGCTCGGTGTATAAATAACTTGGACACCAATCGGAAAATTTCCGGTATTCCCTGATGTCTCCATCATCAAAACGGATCACACCTTCAGCATACAAGTCCGTAAAATGACTATAGAAATATTCACTCTTGATGGAACAACTGTCAGGCGGAAGGTTGGTGATATGATGGCAGCGTATGTCAGTAGTTATCTGTGTTAAGTTTTGTGATAAGTAGAAAAATAGATACCCATCGGTCTTAATGTAGTACTTATTTCCTTCAATGTTAACAATGGTATCAGCCCTTCTTTTGATTTTTAAGGTACAGAAGTTACTCAAATCGCCATCTCCAGGCATTGCCTGTTTTCCATTATTCGGAAGTTCGGTGTTTGTATCGTTGTAATAGTTATAAATGTTGTCGCCTAATGATATTCCGTTTGGGCTATAAGCAATTCTTACTTTGTAAACACCTGCAAAAAGTGGCACTCCTAAACTGTGATGGGAAGCATTTTGAGTTTGATAGCTATAGTAGTTTTCAAAATCATTTAGGTGTAAGGGTACTACAATTTGTTCAAGCGGTTTCAAGTATCTGATTTGAACGGTTCCTGTATCGTGCACCATCATCTTCAGCATTCTCTCTTCGGTATATCTTAATAACATGGTGTTATTGGCTTTATCATAGGCATTTAAGTAAAACAGCTTTTGACCAATATTTTGCGTATGTGGGATTAATACAGGAAGGGTTCTTTCTTTATCGTTGTTGGTAATAGTGATATAAAAAGTAATTTTTTCCCCTTCGTAATAGCTTTCTTTGTCTGTGCTAAGAATAAAGCTAACAGGATTATATTTCAGGTCGGCGATTGCGATATTTGCTAAAAGGAAAAAAGAAATGAATGCAAGTATATTTTTCATATTACTCTGCTCCAACTATTTCTGTATTTATCCATTTGCCATCTACTAATCTACTAACGGTGCATCGAGAACTTTCCGAACTTGGGTATTTATAGATACACACTTGCGTTTGGTACAATATCATTTTATTTTCCGAAAAACTCCATTTATAATAATAGCTTGTTCTAGCTAAAAAATCTGTGCTGTTTTTTATGTAATATCCATCTAGTTTTTTTTCCAGGTTATTGTAATTAAACACTAGAAATTTGCTCAATAAGGTATCTTTTTCAAAAGCTTCTTTGTGGGGATTGTAAATGAATGCATCATAATAATAAGGACTTTTCTTGCTCTGTTGTCTAAAGTCTTCGTAGCCATCAAAATTGTAATCGCCATATTCTTTTTTTACAACGGGCTCTAAGGTTTTGTAGGCAGTTCTCAAAGTTCTTCTATTGCCATTTTTATAAATACTTTCTTCTATAAAAGGTGGTTTTGAGAGGTCATTGTCTTGAATGGTAATGGTTAGGGTATCATTTTTCAAGAATAGATACTTGGTTAGGTTGGCTTCAACAAGCTTTCCTTTCATTATTTTTTGGCTCGGAATAAATTCTGATTCTATGGCCCCCGAAAACCAAGATTCCATATAAAATTGTCTTACGTCCTTATCTGAATTAAATAAAAAATATTGATAACTGCCATTTGCCTTTATGCTATTATACATTCTAATATCTGGAAAACCATCAAAATTATAATCAGCTATTTCCATGCTATCTAACCAATGAGGCAACTCTTTTAAATAGTTGCCATGCATTTCGTAATGTCCAACAGTTCTTTCACCTTTAAAAATGTTTAAGACTTTTACATAAGCACCTTTTTCACCACTTGTTTTGCGTTCTTCAGGATTAAACTCCATTTCAAATCTAAAAGGACCAACTTCTTTAATCAGAAGATTTTTTCTTTGAAGCTCTAAGCCAATGGTATCACCTTCATAGATTCTTTTTTGATTGATGTATTTGCATTTTTCAGATACGTACGATGAACCTCCGTAAACGGTAGTTGTAACGGTTAGGTTTTCTAGCTTATCCCCTTCAAACTGCAATATTTCCATGTAATATTGGTATGGTGCATTCCAAGGATAGCCTGAAAATTCTTTTCTATCGGTTTGCCCTTTTGCTATTTTTTGCTCAAAATTGAAAGTGACTCCATTTAGCTCGCTGAAGGTTTTTTCTATACTAAATGTGTTTCGTTTGGGGTGGTAGATGTAATACGTATGTTTTGCATGTCCACTATTGACACATACTCTAAAATCTGGGTATCCATCAAAATTATAATCCGCTATTTGCAGTGAATCTGAACACCCAGCTGTTTCTCTATAAGAATTTCCATAGGCTATCATGGAGTAAATCGATTTTTCAGATTTGATGTCAAATACTTCAATTTTATGGGCATAAGCACCCTTTTCAGAAGAAATGATTACGCCCTTTGCGTTTTTTTCTAAAATAAATTTGAAGGGACTTACACGGTAGGTTTGAATGGATGTTCGTTTTTCTTCTAGCTCTTTTTGTACATCTTTTATAGGAGCATCTACAGGTGGCTTTTTGCTTACAAGCGCAACTTTTCCGTGAACAAATTCGTAAGTATCTGTTTGCGAAAATTCTTCATTTCTTCTGTCAATTTTCTTTACTTCAACTGTTTTATTTTCAAAATCAAATTTTGTGATATTTAAATTACTCATAAGGCAATCCAAAACAAAGCCGGTAATTGAATCTTTATATAGGAAGTAGTTCCATTCTTTTGGGTTATTTAATTTGTGTTCTCGGTAATCTTTTTGTCCATCAAAATTATAGTCACCTGTTTCAATTCTGAGCGTGTTTATTCTTCTAGGATTTCTGAAGTTGGGATCGTCTTCCGGATTAACTGGCGTTGCTAGCAGGTGTTGTTTCTCAAATTGCTCTGAAATAAAATAATCTTGTTCCGTTTTATCGCTTGTTACTTCAAATACGCTCCAGTCTTTTGGAGTTATATTGTAAACATTTGAATTGGTCTTCATCAATTTGTATGGCAGGGTGTTTACATACCATTGGTTTTCTTTACCATCATTTACAACCATTTTGAAATTTCCTTTTTGAAATTGAATACTCAAAAAGTACACATTGAATGCGTTTAAAATTTCAATTTGCATAATGTCCATACCGTTTCTAATAATCTGAATATGATGATTATCTGTCATTAAAGTTTTATGGATATATTCATCTCTGCGGTAAAATTCAAACCCAGTTTTATCTTTACTTATATCATTTAGTTGATAATTTTTATAGCTAAGATTTGGCTTGCTACCTATTTCATTTTTTTTGAAATCATGTTCAAAATGGAGTGTGTCGCCTTGGTCGGTTATTTCCAAAAATATTTTTTGATGGCCCGTTGGTTGGGCAAAACAAGGGAGTGTAAATAATAATAGGAGTAGTTGAAGTACTGATTTCATTCTGAGGTTTTTAGTAATCATCTGGACGCTGTACTCGTGGCTAAGTGGGTATACGAAAAGCAAACGAGGACTGTTGCCTGTCGTAGAGTATGTTTGACGTTCGATTTACCCTCACTTTTATGGCATCGTGGTGGTTTATTTATGCTAAATGTGCTCATGAATGTTCTACTCAAAAGTACTATTATAATACTAAATCCAAAGGGTTGTTTAATCGAAATGAGCCATCCTAAGATAGGAGTGAAGCTTGCATTTGTAGGGTAGTGCCGTTCTATTCATTCGGTTCAATGTGAATTAAAACGTGCCCCAATTGCGGTATATCCTTTCGTAAAGTGTCTTTGAGTGTGTGTGCTATTTCGTGTCCGTGCTTTACCGT
>CAMDCQ010000034.1 GCA_945890595.1 Chitinophaga pinensis | reverse complement strand
GTTCGCTACCCAACCTTGAGTCCTAAAGGCGATAAGGTGGCTTATGTAAAAGACAATGATCTGTATATCCTAGACTTAATCAAAGGGAAAACCAAACGAATTACCAAAGACGGGAGCTATAATTCTATTATCAACGGAGCGGTAGATTGGGTTTATGAAGAAGAGTTTGCGATGAGCCGTGGTTTTGAGTGGAATGTGGATGGCACAAAACTGGCGTATTTTAAATTTAATGAAACAGCCGTAAAAGAATGGCAAATGACCACCTACGGTAATTTGTATCCGGATTTTTACAAGTTTAAATACCCAAAGGCAGGCGAAGCCAATAGCATCGTAGATGTGTACATAGCTGATGCAGCAAAAGGAAGCAGTGCTAAACTGGAATTGGGCAGTGCAAACGATCAATACTTACCGCGCATACAATGGACCAAAAACCCCAATATGCTTGCCGTTCAACGGTTAAATAGATTACAAAATAAGTGGGAAATGCTGATGGTTACCGGAACAACGGTGGAAGAATCGCTTACAGAAACCAGTAAATACTACGTAGAAATCACCGATGATGTGTACTTCTTGAACGACGGTAGACATATGATAGTAAGCAGCGAGAGCGATGGTCACAAACACTTGTATTTTCACAAAGTAGAAGGTCCGCAGATATATCAAATCACTAATGGAGATTGGGAAGTGGATGCCTTACTGGGCATAGATCAAGCCAATGAGTTGATTTATTATACCTCCACAGAAGTGCATCCTACAGAACGCCATATTTATGTCATCGATTTTCAGGGTAAAAACAAGAAAAGACTAACTACCGAAGCGGGATGGCACACTGCCGAGTTTAGTAACGACTTTTCGTTGGCGTTGCATTCGTACACTTCGGCGACGGTGCCCAACCAGTACAGTATCAAAAACAAAGCGTGGGAAACCCTTCGTGTAGTAGAAGACAATAAAGAATTTACTGCCCGAAATAATGAATTCATTCAAGGGAATATTTCATTCGATAAATTAGCGGTGAACGGTGTAGAACTCAATTATTGGATGATAAAACCCGATAATTTCAATGATTCTATTTCGTACCCTGTGCTCATGCATGTGTATGGTGGTCCGGGGTCTCAAACGGTTAAAAATAGTTTTGGATACAGCAATTACTACTGGCACCAAATGTTGGCGAATAAGTACGGAATTATTGTAGTGTCTGTCGATAATAGAGGCACTGGCGCACGTGGCGAAGAGTTTAAGAAAATGACCTACAAGCAATTAGGCAAGTACGAAACAGAAGATCAAATAGCGGCAGCCAAAGCGTTGGGAGAGATGTCGTTTATCGATAAAAATAGAATAGGAATTTGGGGATGGAGTTATGGAGGATACATGAGTAGTTTAGCGCTAGCCAAAGGAAACGATGTATTTAAAATGGCTATCGCGATTGCACCGGTTACCAACTGGAGATTTTACGATAACATCTACACCGAGCGATACATGGCATTGCCGCAAGATAACGGCAGTGGCTACGATGATAATTCACCTATCAATTTTGTGAAAGACATCAAAGGAAAGTATTTAATCGTACACGGAACAGGTGATGATAACGTGCATTTTGAAAACAGTGTAATGATGGTTAATGAAATGATCAAAAACAATATTCCATTTGATTCAGAATATTACCCCAACAAAAACCACAGCATATACGGAGGTAAAACACGCTTACACCTGTACACCAAAATGACAGAGTTTGTACTCGAAAATTTATAGTATAAGTGTATATTTGCGCACATAGTATGTGTAAATATGAAAAATGTAACATTATCAATATCCGATGAATTATTGAAACGGGCCAGAGAGTATGCGCAACTAAAGGGCACTACGCTAAATGCAATGGTCCGAGAATTCTTAACATCTACGGTAGTAAAGAGTGATTCCTCTTTTAAGGAAGAGTTGAAGATACTCAGAGAAGAAATTAAAATTGATTCTCGCCAGAAAATGACTCGAGACGAGATCTATGAAAGGTAAGATATTTTTAGATTCTAACATCTTAGTATATCTATTTTCAACTACAGAAGTAGTTAAATCAGAACAAATTAATACGATTATTCAAACGTACTCTGATAAAAATCAATTGGTGTGGTCTACCCAAGTAATTCAAGAGTTTTATGCGGTAATGTCCAGAAAGTATAATGTTCCGAGTCTTCAAATCAAAAAAATAATAGACACTTTTTCTCACCTTGAATGTGTGGTGAATGATGTAGCGATAATTAAAAGTGCAATTGATATACAGGTAATTCATCAATTGAGTTTTCGGGACAGCCTTATCATTAGCAGTGCAAAAACGTCCAAGTGCACTTACCTATTATCTCAAGATTTAAATGCAGGACAACGTATAGAAGGAATACAAGTAGTAAACCCATTTCTAACTAAATAATCTCGAGGTAAATGAAAAATAGGCTAAATGTATGAGCGAGGTTGTAGCTCTTTTTTTCGTTATTCGGAAATGGGGTCAAGAATCAACGTGTGCACTAAAAGGATAGATTTTCTGCCGGACAATTTGTAATTCAATTTTAAAATTTATTTTTACCCGCAAAATATTCAAACGATATGAGTCAAAATAATCACCCTAAGGGATTGTACATTTTGTTCTTCACAGAGATGTGGGAGCGTTTCGGTTACTATTTAATGCTTGGAATTTTTTCCTTGTACATGCTCGATTCTTGGGAAAACGGCGGCATGGGATTTGGAAGCCTTGAAAAATCCGATATTTACGGAACGTATTTAGGACTGGTTTACTTAACGCCATTCTTAGGTGGGTTGTTGGCAGATAGGGTTTTGGGATACCGTAAGTCTATCATTGCTGGCGGACTACTTATGGCCGCAGGATATTTTACCTTATCCATTCACGATACTTCTGCATTTTTTGTGGCACTTACGCTTATCATTATCGGAAATGGTTTCTTTAAACCCAATATTTCTACCTTGTTGGGTAATTTATACAACAAAGACGAGTATAAAATGAACAAAGATGCAGGCTATAATATCTTCTACATGGGGATTAACATAGGTGCCTTTATTTGCAATTTTGTGGCGGCCTTTATGCGAAATAATTATGGCTGGAACTGGGCTTTTGTGGCTGCAGGTATTGGTATGATTATAGGCGTTACCACCTTTGCTCTCGGACAAAAAACGGTAAAAGAAGCAGACGTGATTCGACCGCTGGAAGATGGAGATATGAGTACTGGAAAAATCTTGAGTCTTACCTTATTGCCCATGATTATTTGTGGGGTATTGGGTTACTTGATTCCAGGAAACTTGTTGGGTACAGATACCAACGATGCCTTTATTTTTGGATGTATACCGGTGGTAGGTTTCTTTATTTACCTGTACACCAAGGCCAATGAAAACGACAAAAGACCGATTGGGGCCTTACTTGCCGTTTATGCCTGTTTAGTGATATTCTGGGCAGTATTCCATCAAAATGGAGATGCACTTACGGTATGGGCAGAAGACTTTACCGAAAGAACAATGCCTGAAGCATTTGGCAATGCCGTAGATAAAGTGGGTATGGCACAAACCGTAACCAACCTCGGAGATAGTACAGATGCTAAAAGTGCCGCATACTTCAGTAACTTAAGTCCTGACAAAATACCACAACAAGGAAGTTCCTTAAAGTTGGTTTCTACCGAATTATACCAATCCATCAACCCATTTTGGGTAGTGTTACTCACGCCAATTGTAGTTGGGTTTTGGGGATTCTTGCGCAGAAAGAAAAAAGAGCCTTCTACGCCAACCAAAATTGCGATTGGGCTTGTAATTACCGCTTTATCGGCCTTGGTAATGGCAGGCGCAGTTGCGGCTTCCAACGATCTTTCGATGAAAGCGAGCAGCTTGTGGCTCATCGCGAGTTATGGGGTAATTACCTTGGGTGAGTTATGTCTTTCTCCCATGGGACTATCCTTGGTGTCTAAGCTCAGCCCGCCGCGCATTACAGCGCTTATGATGGGCGGATTCTTCTTGAGTACTTCCATTGGCAATAAGTTGTCTGGGATGCTATCCGGCATGTGGGAAGGCTTTGCAGATAAGAAAAACTTCTTTTATATGAACTTTGGCTTGGCCATGGCAGCAGCGCTTATGATGATCTTTTTGCTGCGATGGTTGAATAAAGTGATGAAAGAAAAAGGCATTTATTAAAATTAGAATATTTTTACCAAAAATTAAATCAAAACAACATGAGTGAAGAAGTAATCTTAGAAGAACACAAAGACGAACAATGGCCTGAAGGTGGCATGGAAAAACAGCCAAGAGGTCTGATGACCTTATTTTTCTCTGAAATGTGGGAGCGTTTTTGCTACTACGGGATGAGAACCTTATTGACCTTATTCTTAGTAAAGTCACTGATGAAAGGCGATGCAGAAGCATCTTTAATATACGGAGCGTATACCAGTTTAGTGTATGCAGCACCTATTTTAGGAGGGAGAATGGCAGATAAATTCTTGGGATATCGCTATGCGGTAATCCTCGGAGCGGTGTTAATGGCCATTGGTGAATTTTTGATTTTAGGAAATACAGAACACGCCATGCTTTTGGGTATGGGCGCACTTATTGTAGGTAATGGATATTTTAAAGCGAATATTTCAACCATCGTAGGTAAATTATACAGAGACAACGATCCACGTAGAGATTCTGGATTTACTATTTTTTACATTGGTATCAATGTTGGTGCATTACTCGCAACCACCATCGTGGCTTACGTAGGCGAGACCTATGGCTTTGAATACGGTTTTGGATTGGCTGGTTTAGGTATGCTTTCAGGTCTGTTCATTTTCTGGGCAGGTAGAGATAATTACGCCGCGGCAGAAGGTTTGGAGATTACAGAAGCGGGTAAGGCAAAAATGCTTGGGCCCTTGACTGGCGTACAAGTGGTTTCTTTAGGTTCGTTATTATTGATTCCAGCGTGTTATTTCTTAATCCAACAAAATACCTGGATGACGTACTTGCTGTTAGTCTTGTTCGGTCTGGTGATCTACACCTTATTAAGCGCAGGTCGTAAGGAAGATAAAGATTTAGGTGTAAAAATTTGGTTCGATAGAATGGTCGCGTTGATTATTCTGATGTTAATCAATATTTCATTTTGGGCATGTTTTGAACAAGCAGGTACTTCACTTACGTTGTTTGCAGATAGAAACGTAGATAGAGGGATATTCGGTTGGGAAATGCCAGCGAGTATGACCCAGTTTTTCAATCCGTTCTTCATTATTGTGTTTGGGTCAATCTTCTCAGTGCTATGGGTGAAATTGGCCAAAGTGGGTAAAAACCCAAGTATTCCGCAGAAATTTGCCTTGGCATTTGTGCAATTAGGCTTAGGATTCTTAGTAACCATGATCGGCTTAAAGTTTGTAGATGCCGATTTCCAAGTTCCATTGTTTACACTCGTGGTATTGTACTTATTGCACACCACAGGTGAGCTTTGCATCTCACCAATTGGTTTATCTATGGTTACCAAATTAGCACCCAAACGAATTGCAGGTGCGGCTATGGGAGCATGGTTCTTGAGTTTTGCCGGTGCCAATTACCTAGGCGGTATTATTGCATCTCTTACAGGCGGTCACGATGGTGGCGAAGCCTTAACCGCAGCAGAAACCTTGGTAAATTCTACAGATGTATTTGCCATCTTGGGATATGTACTTCTAGGTATTGCAGCCTTGGTATTTATACTGAACGGCCCTATCAAAAAACTAATGCACGGCGTGGAATAATCCACAACCTACATATTTATAAAAGAAAATCCGAACTCATCCAGTTCGGATTTTTTTATTTTCATGGAAGATTTTTTTGCGTGTAGTTTTTCAATCCATGCTCAAAACAATTCTATATTCGTCGCTGGTTAATTTACTTTAGTAGGCAACAAGAACTGATTTTAGATACATTAAAAATCGAATGAACTCCAACGATATACAAAACTTCGACGGGAAGTACCCAAAACAGCTGTGGTACCTCTTCTTCTCCGAGATGTGGGAACGATTTTGTTTCTACGGAATGCGAGGAATGCTCACCTATTTTATGGTTTATCAAATGATGATGAACAAAGAAGCTGCAAACCTACAGTACGGAGCTACACAAGCTTGGGTCTACGCATTCACTTTTATAGGTGGTATGTTCGCTGACAAGATACTTGGTTTTAAAAAATCACTCTTTTGGGGCGGCATCCTAATGATAGCGGGTAGTTTGATACTTATGGTAGACCCGAAAACTTATTTTTTTGTGGGCATTGCTTTTTTAATAGTAGGGACAGGTTTCTTCAAGCCTAATATTTCGTCGATGGTAGGCCAATTATATAAGGCAGATGATAATAGGCGTGACGCAGGCTTTTCGCTCTTTTACTCAGGTATTAATGCAGGTGCCTTTTTTGGCGGTATACTGATGATAGGCATTGGTAAAGGTGAGTTTTTTAGTGAGCTTATACCACAAGACCTTAGATGGAATGTAGCCTTTGCCCTAGTAGCTATTGCCATGTTTATCAGTTTGCTAATATTCACTTTTACTCGAAACTTACTGGGACACATAGGTGATACTCCTATAAATTACGCCGTAGAAAAGGGCAAAAAATGGTATCTATATGCAGTGTATATTGGATCATTTGCGTGCATACCGTTGATTATTAAAATGGTGTCAAATACCCAATACACGGACTATTTTATGTACTTCATTGGGCCATTTAGTATTGTTTATTTGATTTATGAAATGACTAAACTCACCAAGGAAGCTAATTTTAAATTAGCAGCGGCCCTGATATTTATCGTATTTTCTAGTTTTTTCTGGGCTATATTCGAGCAAGCAGGAGGTTCGCTGAGTTTATATGCGGCAGAGCACTTAGACAAAGGCAGCCTAAACTTAGACCCCAATTTTGTCAATAATTCAGCGAATTCTTTATTCGTTATCATTTTTGCACCCCTAGTGGGCTTGCTTTGGCTTTTTATGCACAAAAGAGGTTTAGAACCTAATAGTGTTATCAAATTTGGTATCGCCTTCCTATTACTTGGTGCTGCATTTTACATATTTGGTATTAATAAAATGTTTGCCACCAGTGGTATTGCCCCTTTAGATATTTTTACTCTTGGCTATTTTGTGGTAACCATCGGCGAAATAGCATTATCCCCCATCGGATTATCGCTAATGACCAAGCTATCTAACGCCAAGTTACAAGGATTTATGATGGGAATGTGGTTTTTGGCTAGTGCCTACGGTCAGTATATAGCAGGTATTTTTGGAGCAGGGATATCTCCAGCAGACAGCGCCACCGCAGTTCAAAAATTAGAAGTTTACTCGGCAGGCTACATCCAATTTGCGTGGTATGCCATCGTGTGCGGTGTAGTTATCATTCTATTATCACCATTTATCAGAAGATTAATGGGTGACGTGAAGTAATACACAGGTTCAAAAGATAAATTAATTAAAATCCGAACTTATCCAGTTCGGATTTTTTTATTTGCAGTAACGGTGGAAGAAGAATGGAAGGTAGTCTACATAGCCAGTAGACAAGAAAAAAAAGTGGCAGTACGCTTGGCACAAGAAGGGATAGTATATTATTTACCGCTATATCAAAAGTTAAGCCAGTGGTCAGATCGCAAAAAGTGGGTAGAATGGCCGCTATTTAATGGCTATTTATTTGTGAAGCCAACTCCCTTGCAACGTGAAAAAGTGCTAAGCCTACAAGGTGTGGTGGCATTCGTTCGCTACAACAAAGCCGATGCCGTTGTTAAACAAACCGAAATAGACATTATTCAACAAGTACTGGAATCGGGCTATACGCTAGAATCGTACACCAAACCAGAAGACTTTACCGTAGGCGACGAAGTATTGATTACCGAAGGAGCACTCATCGGACACAAAGGCGAGATCCTGCGCCACAACAATAAAGAGTATTTTTTAGTGAGTTTTGAGACGCTGGGACAGAGTCTCAAAATAGAATTACCGGCGCACAGTTTCAAAAAAACCACTATTGAGTAGTTTTTTTGTACAATATTTAATGGTTTCGTAACAGTCCTTAAAAATAATTGGTTTTTATTTGCGGTCACTAAAAAAAGTACCGTGAGAGATCATAAAATAGCAATCGTAGGATTAGGGTATGTGGGTTTGCCGCTTGCCGTAGAATTTGGTAAACTGTATGACACCGTTGGTTTCGATATCCATCAAGGAAGAATAGATGAGTTAAGAAGGGGAGAGGATTCTACCTTAGAGGTGGAGCCAGAAGACTTAAAAAAATCATCTCGATTGTCCTACACGGTTAATTTAGCTGATATTGCGTCATGCGATACCTTCATCGTAACTGTTCCTACACCCATCGACAAAAACAAACGTCCTGACCTTACGCCCTTGGAAAAATCCAGTGCGTCCATCAGCAAAGTATTGAAGAAAGGGGATATTGTAATCTATGAGTCTACGGTATATCCAGGTTGCACAGAAGAAGTGTGTGTACCTATCTTAGAAGCAGGCAGCGGACTCAAATTCAACGAAGATTTTTTCTGCGGTTATTCTCCAGAGCGAATCAATCCAGGAGATAAAGTACATACCGTTACCAAAATACAAAAAGTAACCAGTGGCTCAACTCCCGAAATTGCGGAAGTGGTAGACCAATTGTATAAATCGGTGATTACGGCCGGCACCTACAAGGCGTCATCCTTAAAAGTAGCCGAAGCGGCAAAAGTGATTGAAAACTGCCAACGCGATTTGAACATCGCTTTTGTAAATGAATTATCGCTCATTTTTGAACGATTAAATATAGATACGCTGTCGGTACTAGAAGCTGCCGGAACCAAATGGAACTTTTTACCGTTCCGACCCGGATTAGTAGGCGGACATTGTATCGGCGTAGATCCGTATTACCTTACCTACAAAGCAGAGGAAGTAGGCTACAATCCACAAGTGATTTTGTCAGGCCGACGAATCAACGATGCAATGGGCGCACACGTAGCTAAGAAAGTAGTGAAGCTAATGATTGACAGAGGTCAAACCATCAAAAACAGTAAAGTGTTGATGCTGGGTATTACCTTCAAAGAAAACTGTCCGGATATCCGTAACTCTAAAGCGATTGATGTGTACACCGAATTAACCGACTTCGGTATCGACGTAGATGTCTACGATCCGTGGGCGAATGCAGCAGAAGTGAAACACGAATACGATGTGGATTTATGTACCGAATTGGGTGACAATTACGGCGCGGTAATACTAGCGGTTTCGCACGATAAATTCAGAGCCATTGATATAAACACCTTAAAAGCAAACGATGCCGTGGTGTTCGACATCAAGGCATTTTTTGACGTATCGGAAATAGACGCGAGGTTATAATGGAAAAAGTCTTAATAACAGGTAATGCCGGTTTTATAGGACACCATTTAGCTATATTACTTTCCTCTTTGGGATACAAAGTAGTTGGATTGGATGAAATTAACGATTACTATGATATTAACCTGAAAAATGATAGGTTAGTTCTTCAAGGTATTGATGTGAGTAATATTTCCTATGGAAAATTACTGGAAGGGGAAATAGATTTCATACAATTAAAGTTAGAGGACGATGTTGCATTATTTAACCTGTTTGAAAATCAAAAGTTTGACTACGTCATAAATCTTGCCGCACAGGCTGGTGTGAGATATAGTATAACCAACCCACATGCATACATAAACAGTAACATAATCGGATTCCTAAATATTTTAGAAGCATGTCGATCTTATCCGGTAAAACATCTAATTTATGCGTCATCAAGTAGTGTTTACGGTTTGAATGATAAATTACCATTTAGAACTTCGGATTGCACAGATCATCCAATGGCATTATATGGAGCAACTAAGAAATCAAACGAAGTGATGGCACACTCGTATTCTCATTTATATGATATTCCGAGTACTGGATTGCGATTCTTCACGGTTTATGGTCCGATGGGTCGTCCCGATATGGCCCTGTTTCTTTTTGCAGAAGCAATACGTAAGAATGAATCGATCAATGTTTTTGGACATGGAAAAATGATTCGTGATTTCACATACGTGGCAGATATAGTGACCTCTATTTCTAAACTTTTGGTGAAACCACCGAAAAGGGATTCGATGATCACAGGAGATAAGTTTACTGGGAATACCAGCAGCGCACCTTATAGTATCTACAATATTGGAAATAATAGTCCTGTTGGTTTGATGGAATACATTGAAGCCTTAGAACAGGCGCTAGGAAACGTAGCTACTAAAAACTATATGGATATTCAACCAGGCGACGTAATAGCCACGTATGCAAACGTAGATGATCTCTATGATTATATTGATTTTAAACCTCAAACCAACGTACAAGAAGGAATCAATAAATTCATAGATTGGTATAAAGTTTACTACAAAATTGAGTAGTTTTGTTGCTCATTATCACAAATGATAGAAACGCTAATTTCTTCCAAAACCCGAGTTAAGCTACTCTTGAAGTTCTTCTTGAACAGCAAGAATAGCTCCTATTTGCGCGGGTTAGAAGCCGAATTCGGTGAATCTACCAATGCTATACGCTTAGAGCTCAACAAGTTAGAAGAAGCAGGATTACTGTCTTCGGAGCTCAGCGGCAACAAAAAATTCTTTAAAGCAAACACCACACATCCTTTTTTTGGAGACATACACAGCCTGTTGTTGAAGTATACCGGACTCGACGGTATTTTAGAACGAATTGTCGAGAGTCTCGGAGACTTGAAGTATGTATTTGTGGTGGGAAAACTAGCGAAAGGACTTTCCAGTGATATCGTAGATTTGGTTTTTGTAGGCGACATCGACAAAGCGTATTTGTTTGAGGTGGTCCAAAAAGCAGAACTAAAACTTGGAAAGAAAATTAAATATATTTGTTATTCAGCTGCTGAATTTACTCCGGCAGAACTGAGTCAACATACAGACCATTACCTCCTTCTTTGGAGTAAATAGTCTGTTTTAGCATACCTCATGCCAATCCGTCCCTGTGACTGAAGTGGCGAAGCCATGTCAACAGTAAATAAAATAAAAGCAGAAAAGCGACATATTGCAAAAGCAATTACGTGGAGATTAGTCGGAACCTTAGATACGTTTATCTTATCATGGTTTGTTACAGGTGACCCTCTGACTGGTTTTAAAATAGGTATGTCAGAACTAATTACTAAAATGACGCTCTACTATTTTCATGAAAGAGTGTGGTTCAATATAGAATTTAATAACTCACGTTTAAGGCATATTTTTAAAACCATAACTTGGCGCATTTTGGGTACCCTCGATACCATGTTTATTGCATGGGTTTTAACAGGTGATTTAAAGATTGGTTTTCAAATTGGCTCCATAGAAGTAGTTACTAAATTAATTTTGTACTATGTACATGAAAGAGTTTGGCATACTTCAAAGTGGGGTATAGAAGAAGTTAAAAATGACAACTAATTTATTTAAGCAAGAAACCTTGGTCTCAAGAGAAGACCGTATGAAAAGCAAACAGCAAAATGCTCTTGTGATTTGGTTTACAGGTCTATCCGGTTCGGGTAAATCTACATTAGCGTTAAATCTCAATAAAGTCTTACATGATAACGGCTATTACAGCTATTTGTTAGATGGGGATAATGTGCGATTAGGTCTTAATGCAGACTTAGATTTTACAGACTCAGGGAGGAAAGAAAATATCAGAAGAATAGCAGAAGTTGCAAAGTTGTTTATTGATGCTGGTGAAATAGTATTAACCGCTTTTGTATCTCCTTTTGAAGAGGACAGAGAGCAAGCCAAAAATATCATCGGAGCAGAACACTTTTTGGAAGTTTTCGTGAATACACCATTAGAAGAATGTGAAGCACGAGATGTGAAAGGTCTTTATAAAAAAGCTAGAAAAGGAGAAATTAAACACTTTACAGGTATTGATTCGCCATATGAGCAGCCACAAAATCCAGATATAGAGATAAAAACAAATGAGAAATCTATCACTGAATGCACTGTCGAACTCTATCAAACAATTCGAACTAAAATAAAATAAATGAAATATACATTAACTCATTTAAAGGAGCTAGAAGCTGAAAGTATTTTTATAATCAGAGAAACTTTCGCACAGTTCAATAGACCAGCGATTCTTTTTTCAGGAGGGAAGGACTCTATCGTACTCACCCATTTAGCTAAGAAAGCTTTTTGGCCTGCTAAAATTCCCTTTCCGTTGGTACACGTTGATACAGGGCATAATTTTCCTGAAACGATGGACTTTAGGGATAAATTAGTAGCAGAACTTGGAGTTCAACTTGTGGTAGGTTCAGTGCAGAAATCTATTGATGAAGGCAAAGTGTCGGAAGAAGTTGGAATGAATGCAACTAGAAATCGACTTCAAATTGCCACATTGCTTGAAACCATTGAAAGTAATCAATATGATGCTTGTATGGGTGGTGCAAGAAGGGATGAAGAGAAAGCAAGAGCAAAAGAACGTTTTTTTTCACATCGAGATGAGTTCGGGCAGTGGGATCCTAAAAATCAACGACCAGAACTATGGAATTTGTTTAACGGTTTGAAACACTTTGGTGAAGGCTTCAGGATTTTTCCAATTAGTAATTGGACTGAAATGGATATATGGCAATATATTTTGTTAGAAAATATTGAACTTCCAAATTTGTATTTTTCTCATAAAAGAAAATGTTTTGTTAGAAACGAAATGATTTTGTCAGCTAATGATTTTCAAGAAATGCGAGAAAATGAAGAAATTCGCGAGATGCAGATAAGATTTAGAACTATGGGTGATATAACCATTACCGGAGCAGTGGAAAGCGATGCTGATACCCTCGAAAAAATCATTTTAGAAGTGGCCGCCGCAAGAAACACGGAAAGAGGTGGAAGAGCAGATGATCAACGGTCAGAAACGGCAATGGAAGACAGAAAAAAAGAAGGATATTTTTGATGAGCACAGAAAACTATTTAGACAGAGATTTACTACGTTTTAGCACAGCTGGGAGCGTAGATGATGGGAAAAGCACTTTAATTGGTCGCTTGTTGTATGATTCTAAAAGCATATTTGCTGATCAGCTTACCTCGGTCGAAAACTCAAGTAAAATGAAAGGATTAGACCATATTGACTTTTCGTTGCTAACCGATGGATTAAAGGATGAACGGGAACAAGGAATTACTATAGATGTAGCTTACCGCTATTTTTCTACTCCCAAGCGAAAATTTATAATTGCCGATACTCCGGGTCATACGCAATACACCCGAAATATGATCACAGGAGCCTCGACGTCTAACTTAGCATTAATTCTGGTTGACGCAAGACAGGGTGTAATTGAACAAACAAAGCGACATTCGTTTATCGCATCGTTATTGCAGATCAAGCATATCGTGGTATGTGTTAATAAGATGGACTTGGTTGATTTCTCTGAAGATGCTTACAATAAAATTGTTGATGCTTATGAAGATTTTGCTACTAAGCTGGATATTGAGGATATTCGCTTTATTCCGATTTCAGCTTTGAAAGGAGATAATGTGGTAGATCGAAGTGAAAATATGCCATGGTATGCTGGATCAACACTTTTACATACACTTGAAACGATACACATCGGTAGTGACAGAAATATGATAGATTGTCGTTTTCCGATTCAAACGGTAATTCGTCCGCATCAAGATGACTATCATGATTTTAGAGGTTATGCAGGTAGAATTGAAAGTGGAATCTTTAAAAGAGGAGATGATGTAGTGGCATTAGGATCGGGATTCGCATCTAAAATTGCTGGTATTTATTCAGCAGAAACAGAAGTAGAAGTAGCTTTTCCTCCGATGAGTGTAACAATGACCTTAGAAGATGATATCGACATCAGCCGAGGAGATATGCTTGCACGTCCAAATAATCAACCAATTGCAACGCAAGATATAGATTTTATGATGTGTTGGATGGGGAATGAGCCTTTTAATCCTTCCAAAAAATATATAGTTTTACACACTACGAATCAAGTAAGATGTATTGTAAAAGAGGTACACTATAAAGTAGATATAAATACGCTACATCGAATGGAAGAAGATAAATCTATAAAAATGAATGACATAGCAAGGGTGCGTATTCGAACTACAAAGCCGTTGTTCGTTGATCCATATACTAAAAATAGACTGACTGGTTCGCTCATCTTAATCGATGAAGCTACGAATAATACAGTAGGTGCTGGAATGATTATATAATGACTTAAATTTACTTAAATTTTGCGAAACATACTCATCACAGGCGGTGCAGGATTTATAGGATCTCACGTAGTGCGCTTATTTGTAAATACCTTTCCTTCGGATAAAATTTACAATTTAGATGCGCTGACCTATGCAGGTAATCTAGAAAATCTAAAAGACATCGAGGATGCAGCCAATTACGAATTTGTGCATGCCGATATCCAAGATTTAGAAAAACTAACAGCGATTTTTAGCGACAAGAAAATAACCCATGTGGTCCATTTAGCGGCAGAAAGTCACGTAGATCGAAGTATTACCGATCCATTGGCCTTCGTAAAAACCAATGTCTTGGGTACTGCTAATCTACTGCAAGTGGCCAAAGAAGCTTGGAAAAACGACTTTTCTAACACCTTATTCTACCACGTAAGCACGGATGAAGTATATGGTTCGCTGGGCAACACCGGTTTCTTCTACGAAGGTACGGCCTACGATCCCCGCAGTCCGTATTCGGCTAGTAAGGCAAGCAGCGACCACTTTGTCAGAGCCTATTATCATACTTACAACCTGCCGGTGGTGATTTCGAATTGTTCGAATAACTACGGACCAAATCATTTTCCGGAAAAACTAATTCCGTTGATGATTAACAATATCATCCATAACAAACCCTTGCCCGTGTACGGCGAAGGATTAAATGTACGCGATTGGTTGTTCGTACTCGATCACGCCCGTGCTATCGAACGCATTTTCAGCAAAGGCACCATAGGTCAAACTTACAACATAGGTGGACACAACGAATGGACCAATATAGACTTGGTACACGTGCTGTGCGATACCATGGATGAGAAATTAGGCCGCACCAAAGGAGATTCTCGCAAGTTGATTTCCTATGTAAAAGACCGAGCAGGACACGATTTGCGCTATGCCATTGATGCCACCAAACTGCAAAATGAACTGGGATGGGAACCGAGTTTACAATTTGAAGAAGGCTTGAGTAAAACCATTGATTGGTACTTAAGCAATACCGATTGGTTAGAGAATGTAACCAGTGGTGACTACAGAAAATACTATGAACAGATGTATTAGCATATTACATTAAAAGTATACCAACAGGTATGAAGCTAGATTTTAAGAACATTACCAAAGCAATTCTTGATCTATATCCAGATACAGAAGCTATTTATGTTTTTGGTAGTTATGCCGACTCAAGCTATAGGCCTGATAGTGATGTTGATATCGCCATTCTTGCTAACGAGCTACAACCAAAGGAAATATGGAATCTAAAAGGTGACATCTCCAAAAAAGTGAACAAGGATGTTGATTTGGTAAGTCTAAATAGTGTTGGTAGGGTGCTTCAGTATGAGATTTTATGGAAAGGGATTCGTATTTATGAAAAAGATGCGGAATCTATTGCAATGAAAGAAATGCGTATTTTGTCACTTTGTAATGAATATCTAGAACAAACCCAAGAACTGGCAGAGGAAATTGTCCGTTCAGAAAAAGTATGTGGATAGCGTAATCCTGAATAAATTGACGAGTGTCGATAGATGTCTTACGCGAATAGACGAGGTTTACACCAACTTTGAAACATTACAATCTAATTATACCCAGCAAGATGCTACTATTTTAAATATAGAAAGAGATTGTCAAGCGTGTATTGACTCAGCTTTGCACTTTGTGAAATAAAAAAAATAGTTCTACCTCTGGAGCATATAAATACTATTATCAATCCGCTAACCGTAAATGATTAGTATCAAATTGACTGCTTTTGGAAGTAAAAATTAGATCATTTAAAATTTTAAGAAAAGGATTAAATCAATTTAGTCATATTGAGTGATTTGGCAGTAATTGAAATATGCTTGTTATATTTTATAGAGTAAAAAAAAATAAGAAATGAATTATATCTCTCTTTTGGAAACTGCAAAGAAAGCTGCGCTAATTGCAGGTAGTGAAATCTTAAAAATATACAATACTGCTGATTTCAATGTTGAAAGTAAGTCAGACAATAGTCCACTAACGTTGGCAGACATGAAAGCTCATTTAGCTATTGTGAACCATTTAGAAGCAACGCATCTGCCTGTTTTAAGTGAAGAAGGTAGGTCTATCCCTTTTGATGAACGTAAGGATTGGAAAATGTTCTGGATGATTGACCCTCTAGACGGGACTAAGGAATTTATCAAACGTAATGGGGAGTTCACAGTAAATATTGCTTTGATAGAGAATAATAAACCTGTTTTAGGAGTAGTGTATTCTCCCGTCCTTGATAAACTATATTTCGGTGGAAGTGCTCTTGGATTTTCAAAATTGA